>JANWWB010000160.1 GCA_025056515.1 Anaerolineales bacterium | reverse complement strand
GTGAAGATTGGTCCCAGTCCGGAATGGGTGCAGCGCCGATTGAAATTGGCCGGTATGCGCCCCATCAATAACATTGTAGATGCAACCAACTATGTTATGCTCGAGATCGGTGAACCCCTCCACGCGTTTGACTATGATGTGCTTGTGGAGAGAGTTGCCGGGTCATGTGGTGGTGGGCTTTCTGGTAAGCCGAAAATCATTACCCGTACCGCTTCCCCTGGAGAGAAGCTAACTACTCTCGATGGTGTCGAACGAACGTTCGATGAAACCACCGTCTTGGTCTGCGATACGGCTGGACCGCTCTCGATTGCCGGTGTCATGGGAGGGTTAGAGTCTGAAGTCAGTGAGAAGACACGCAATGTCCTCTTGGAAGGGGCTGCGTGGAACTTTATTAACATTCGCAAGACAGCTCGTGCACAGCAGTTGACTTCTGAGGCTTCTTATCGCTTCTCGCGTGGTGTCCATCCGGCCATGGCTGAACGCGGAGTGCGGCGTGGTCTGGAATTGATGCAGGCTTGGGCCGGCGGAACCATTGAGCCAACCCTGGTAGATAACTACCCTTTGCCTCCTAAAACGCCCACGATTCAACTTTCGACAGCAGATGTGCGCCGTTGGCTGGGGATTGAACTTTCCCGCGAGCAAATTAAAGGTATGCTGGAAAGGTTGGAATTCACCTGTCTGCCGCAAGGTGAGGATGGCTTGCTAGTCACCGCTCCTGATCATCGTCTGGACATCGGTGAGGGGATTACCGGCAAGGCTGATCTTATCGAGGAGATTGCTCGTATCTATGGGTATGACAATCTCCCTGAAACGCGCATGTCCGATTTGCTTCCACCCCAACTGGGCAATCCTACTCTTGAAAAAGAGGAACGTGTGCGTGATTTACTGGTCAATCTAGGTCTGAATGAAATCATCAGTTATCGTTGGACAACCCCGGAACGCGAGGGGCGACGTTTTCCGGCGGGCGCCTCGACCGATGATCGACCGTATTTGCGTATAGCCAACCCCTTGGCGTATGAGAAAGCTTTCCTGCGTCAAAGCGTGTTGGCAAGTGTCTTAGATACGGCGGAGCGCAACGCGCGTTTCCGACAACGTCTTGCCTTGTTTGAAATTGGTCCTCAGTTCCTGCCTGCCGATGATCCTTCAGGCTTGCCAATCGAGCAACCTAGGCTGGCAATCCTTCTGGCAGGGTCGCGCTCCTTGCCTGGTTGGCAACCTGCCGATAGCGCTCCGATGGATTTCTATGACCTCAAAGGCTTGTTGATGACGCTTTTTGAGGCCTTGAACCTTCGAGACGTGCATGTTGAGGCGACCGAGCATCCGACATTTCATCCAGGGAAGTGCGCCCGCCTGATGACTGGCCAAGCGTTTTTAGGAGTTTTTGGAGAACTTCATCCAGAAGTGCGCGCACAGTACGATTGGCCGCTTTCCTTCCGTGCTCCTATTTTGGCTGCTGATGTGGATTTGACCGTCTTACTGGAATGCATTCCTCCTATCCGAACCACGATGCCTCTCCCGGTTTTCCCTCCTGTTCTTGAAGACTTGGCTATCGTGGTGGACGAGGCAATTCCGGCTGGGCAGGTCGAAGCGCTCATCCGGCAAGCAGCTGGTCGTATTGTAACCGAGGTGCGCTTGTTCGATGTCTATCGTGGCGAGAAAATTGGTGCTGGCAAGAAGAGTCTTGCTTATCGTATCACTTACCAGGCACCAGATAAGACCCTCTCCGACCGTGATGTTGCTGGGATTCGCGCCCGCATTCTTAAACGGCTAGAGCAGGAACTGGGAGCCTCCTTGCGTAAATGAATGGTTAAAAAATCGTAAAAATTCCGACTTCCGAAGCCTTTGGTTTCGGAAGTTTTCTTTTCCCTGCGTTATAATCCAGCCCGTTATGGAACACGAAGCATTCTTGCACGATTGGAATCGCTCCTCCCTGCGTCGCTTAGTGCTTTCTCTGGCTTTGACTTTGGCTCTTATTGTAGTGGAAGTCTTGGCCGGGCTCTTTGCTCGTTCTTTAGCGCTTTTGACCGATGCTGCCCATAACTTTACAGATATCCTGGCCTTGGCACTTTCGGCTTGGGCGGTGTGGATTGCGGCCAAACCACCGCATGCCGGCAAGACCTATGGCTATCACCGTGCAGGTACCTTGGTTGCCCTGGTCAATTCCCTGACGCTTGTGGTCATTGCGGTGGGAATTTTCTATGAGGCATATAAGCGTTTTCGTCACTCTTCTGATGTGCAGGCTGACCTACTAATCGGCGTTGGGCTGGCAGCTGTGGTCCTTAATTTGGTGACAGCGCTCCTGATTCGGCGCGGTGCAAAACATGACCTTAATCTCAGGTCCGCCTTTGTGCACCTCGTGGGTGATGTCTTGTCTACGATAGGGGCGGTTATCGCAGGAGTTGTTATCCGATTCACCGGCTGGAATTGGCTTGATCCGTTCGTGAGCGTTCTGATCGGTTTTTTGATACTCTGGAATGCTATTGGTATCTTGCGCGAGGCTTTGCATATTTTGATGGAATCCACTCCATCGGATGTGGACATGGAGAGATTGCAACGTGACATCCTGACCATGGAGGGGGTGCGCGGCGTCCATGATTTGCATGTCTGGAGTATCGATGGCCGAATGCGCTTTCTTTCAGCCCATTTGGTCACGGCGGATGTCCCTCTTAGCGTTGGGGTCAACATTCAGTCGGCTGTCAGGAAGATGCTAGCGGATCGACACGCTATCCGACATGTCACCTTACAACTGGAATGCGCCGATTGTTCCAGCAACAATCTCTACTGCACCCAAGATGTTTTTTCAAATTAAAAAGGACATTCAGCGTTTAGTTTTCTTCCCCTTATGAAAATTCTCACTGTGCTTACCTACTACCGACCGCACACTTCTGGCTTGACTATTTATGCCGAACGCTTAGCGCGTGCGCTGGCGAAGCGTGGGCATCAAGTGACGGTGATGACCACCCAATACGACAAACGTCTGCCGCGCCAAGAGACAATCGATGTGGTTCGGGTGATTCGTGTACCGGTTGCTGTTCGTATTAGCAAAGGTGTCTTAGCTCCAACTTTTGGTCTGGTCGCTACGCAATTGGTTTGGGAACATGACGTCGTGCAGCTTCATCTGCCTCAGTTTGATGCTCCTGGGGTGGCTTTCCGTGCTCGTCTCTTCGGTAAACCGGCTGTCTTAACCTATCATTGCGATTTGAGCTTGCCGGCCGGTTTGTTTAACCGCTTTGTTAACTTGGTTGTCCACTTTCAAAACCACATGGCCGGTTTGCTAGCCAACCGAATTGTGACGTACACCCAAGACTATGCCGACCATTCGCCGTATCTTCGACGTTTTCGTCACAAGGTCCTGGCTTTTTTGCCTCCTGTGGAGCTGCCGCCGCCGGTGCTTGGCTCGGCGGAGGCATTTGCCCTGGAGCATCATGTGCATGAGCGCCGTCCGGTCATCGGCATGGCGGCTCGCTTTGCCGCCGAAAAGGGCGTCGAAGTGCTTCTAGACGCGTTGCCCAAGGTGTTGGAGAAGTATCCCAAGGCGCAGGTGCTTTTTGCTGGCCAGTATGAGAACGTCCTCGGTGAGAAGGCTTATTACGAGCGGCTGATGCCACGCATTCGCGAGTACCAGGCGCAAGGTCACTGGACGTTCTTAGGTGTTCTCTCCCCGCAAGAGATGACTGCCTTTTACCCTAACTTGGATGTCTTGGTTGTCCCATCGCTCAACTCGACCGAAGCTTTTGGGCTGGTGCAAATTGAAGCAATGATGCATGATGTCCCCTGCGTTGCCTCGGCCTTGCCGGGTGTCCGCCGACCGGTACAAATGCACGGGATGGGCAAAGTCATCCCCATCGGCGATTCGGACGCCCTGGCGCAAGCACTGTTGGAGATTTTTGCCGAAAAAGAGAAATACCGTTGCGATACAGAGGAGTTGGCCAGACTCTACGCCCCTGATACTGTGGCACAAAAGTACGAAGAGCTGTTTGAAGAATTGAGGAGGACAAGATAATCCCTTCTCTTGCGATCTTTTCCGGAACATGGGTTGTGGATTTCCGGTTCCTCGGGTATGGCAGTTTGAGAGAGGCTCTCCTCCCCTTGATACCATAGCGTAGGCGTCTTGAGGAGTTACGTCGAACAAACGGATCGTATGTCCGATCAAGATTTCCTTTTCCTTCACCTGCGCGACTTACCCTACTTTCGTGCCCTTATCCGGGCGGTGGAGGCGACTTTTTATCAGACCCTAGACTTGCCTGCCCCTACTCTGGACGTTGGCTGCGGCGATGGGCATTTCGCCTCTTTGACCTTTGACCGACCGATTGAGATCGGCCTTGATCCTTGGCATGCTCCGATGCGCGAGGCCAGACAGCGGCGCGTTTACCGCTTGCTTGTCGAAGCTGATGCCGCTGCAGTGCCCTTCCCGGCAGAGACCTTTGCCTCGGCTTTCAGCAATTCGGTGCTAGAGCATATTCCGCACATAGATGCTGTGCTGTCGGATCTGGCTCGTGTGCTCAAACCTGGCGCCCCGTTCTATTTCTGTGTGCCGAACGAACGCTATTTGTCCGAATTGTCCCTCTCACGCTTGTTTGGGCGCAGTTATACCGAATGGTTCCGGCGTATCTCGCGCGTGGAGCACGCCGATGGCCCGGAGGTCTGGCAAAGACGGCTTGAGAGGGCCGGTTTTCGTCTGGAGCGGTGGTGGCATTATTTTTCTCCTGCGGCGATGCGCGTGTTAGAATGGGGACATTATTTTGGCTTGCCTTCGTTGGTCGCTAAGAAACTCACCGGTCGCTGGATTCTTGCCCCGGCCAAGTGGAATCTCTGGCTGACCGAGCAGTTTGTCCGTCGTTATGCATCTAGTGAACCGGTAGAAGATGGCACGTTTACCTTCTACGTTGCCAAGAAATTGACCCCTTGAGGCTGTCTCTTTTGGATTCACGCTTATTTTATTCTCTCAGGGTGTGATTTGCTCATGTCCTTTGACGAAACTTACTTCTCTTCGCACACGTATAAAGATGTTTCGTTTGCCCGTTTTAGTCAGTACTGGTGGTCCAATCGTTTCTATGCGGCGCTGGCGCGACGCTATGGTCAAAAAGGGGCGCGCCTGTTGGAAATTGGCTCAGGGTTGGGGCACTTAGTTGGACAATTGGAGGAGACTTTCCAGACCTTTGCCCTAGATGTCAATCGTTGGGCGTTGAGACAATCGTTCCAGGTTGCGGGTCAGACTTCAAAAGTCGAGGCCAGTGCTGAGGTCTTGCCGTTTGCTGATGCGACGTTTGGGGTTGTTATCATTAAGCATGTTGTTGAGCATCTTCCGCATCCGGAACGTGCGATTGCAGAAATCGGTCGCGTGATTGTATCGGGAGGGATTCTCATCCTCTCGACGCCGAACTTGTCTTCTTTGCTTAAACCTTGGAAAGGTGAACGCTGGATTGGTTATCTTGACCCGACGCACATCTCACTCAAACCACCGGAAGACTGGTTAGGGCTGATACGCGGCGCAGGATTCCGGTTGCGGCGCGTTTTCTCGGATGGCTTTTGGGACGCGCCCTATCTACCGGTTATTCCGAAACAAATCCAGAAACTGTTCTTTGGATCGCTAGGCGGCGTGCAGGCGATTCTCACCTGGCCGTTCTTGCCGCTTCGTTGGGGCGAAAGTATGATTGTGATTGCACAGAAGGAAGGTTAAACTTTTCAAACCACTCATGAGAGGTCTATGGAAGAGCCGAGTGTTCTAGATTATCTAAAATCGAAATTGCGATTCTGGGAAAAAGGTCCAAAAATCGAAATACCTCCTGAAGCAGGGGAGGAAGCAAGGCCGGTTTCAGACTCTGCTTCCCTCTCGGCGATGGACGAAACGCCCGAAGCTTCGCCCTCGCTGCGTCTCTCATTGGATTGGAAGGGGTTGCCTTGGCGCGCTTTGCTGGCACTGGCCTTGATTTTGCTGGCCCAGCGCACGTTTGAACCCTCCCCTGAACGCACGTCAAGCTCAGGGTTATTTCTCTACGCTCTGGGCTTGGCATGGGTGTTGATTGCGTCCATCCGCCGGGAATGGATTCTGTCAGATTTGCCAGAAACAGGCGGCAGGTTAGATGCGGCTGGTGTCCGTCCTGTGTGGCTTGGGGTGGCTGTCGTTCTTTCGGTGTTTGCATTTCTTTTGTTCGGGGGAAATCAGTTTACTTCTTTGAATGTCACCCTCTGGCTGATGGCGCTGCTCGCCTTTGTCCGGGCGTTCTGGATCGTGCAGCCACAAGCTGTGCCTTGGTGGAAGCGCTT
>JANWWB010000105.1 GCA_025056515.1 Anaerolineales bacterium | reverse complement strand
TTCTCACTCCGCTGTCCGGAGATCACTCTCCAGACTGTACAAAGTCCGCTCAGGTGGACTGGATGACCGGGTTTGACCGCCTTTAGATGGCTTTGCATGAAGAGCCCGGACATGAGCGTCCGGGCGGAATGACATAAAAATTTCACTTGCGGTAGGGACGTCTTCTGGTGCTTTGCAGCCCCCGGAGAGAATTTGTCTGGATCTTCGCTGTTTTCAGCAGACCTTTGCGGATGTTCCCCTCTCCCGGCGAACTCACAGGAGGTCGAGGCGGGTTAAGGTGAGGTACAAAATCCGTTCTCTACCGACCAAGGCCAAAGGTCTACAACTTAGGAAATGTATTCTCGCAAATTATGCTCGACGGCGTAAGCAGCAGCCTCAGCGCGATTGTTGACGCCCAGCTTAGACAGGATGCTCGAGACATAATTGCGCACCGTGCCCTCGCCCAAGAAGAGCGCTTTGGCAATCTCGCGGTTGGTCTTGCCTTCGGAGACGAGCAAAAGGACGTGTTTCTCTTGCTGGCTGAGGTGGGCAAAGGCAGAGGCCTCTTCTTCTTTTACTGCGCGGCGGACTTCCTGGAATACGCGTTGGGTCACCGAAGGGTCGAGCAAAGCATCGCCGCGGCTAACGGATTCAATAGCCCGCACCAGGTCATCGCCGCCGATTTGCTTCAGGACGTATCCTGACGCGCCAGCGCGGATGGCCGAGAAAAGCATTTCATCTTCGGCGTAAGAAGTGAGCATGATGACGCGCGTCTCTGGATAGCGGGTGGTGATTTCCTCGCAGGCTTCGATGCCTGAAGTGCCGGGCAAGCGGATGTCCATCACCACAATATCGGGACGATAGGCGCTAACCATATCAAGCGCTTCACGGGCAGTGGATGCCTCGCCGATGATTTCGAAATGGGGGTGTCGTTCTAACAGCGCTCTCAGACCTAAGCGAACAACTTCGTGATCGTCTACCAACAAAATTTTATGCTTGGCCATCTTTCCAACACCTCTTTAATTAGTATAGCAAAATTTGCGCGTTTGACAAGTTAATCTGATAGTTTTTGTCTGAAATTAGCTGCTGCTATGGTACTTGATGGCGCTAAACTGGCTCAATTTATCCCAGCGATGGGTTGCAATGATTTGACGTACGGTGCCGGTGAGGCCTCGAACGACCAAACTATCGGTACGAGCGCCGTTACCGAAGTATTTGACGCCACGTAGGAGTTCTCCATCGGTGATGCCGGTCGCCGCAAAGAAGACATCATCGCTGGAGACCAGATCATCCAGGGTAAGTACTTTGTTGAAGTCGTAGCCCATTTCCTGACCTCGGCGGATTTCATCCTGGTTACGGGCATGTAATTTGCCTTGAATTTCACCCCCCATCGCCCGCAGGGCACAGGCAGCCAGAACGCCTTCTGGGGTGCCGCCGATTCCCAGCAGGACGTCAATGCCCGAATCGGGCCAACAGGTCATCAGAGCGCCGGCGACATCCCCATCAGTCAGGAGGCGGATGCGCGCTCCGCAACGCCGCACTTCAGCAATCAGTTGCTCGTGGCGCGGTCGGTCGAGGATGACGACGGTCAGGTCTTCGACTTTTTTGCCTGAAGCGCGAGCGATGGCGCGAAGATTGTGTTCAACCGGCGCCTCGATATCCACTACTCCTCGTGCTTGCGGGCCAACGGCAATTTTGTTCATGTAAAGAAATGGACCGGGGTTAAACATAGCGCCACGGGGCGCAAGCGCAACGGTTGAAATGGCATTCGAGGTGCCGTTTGCCAAAGGGCGTGTCCCATCAATTGGGTCAATGGCGATATCCATTTCAGGTCCTTCGCCGGTGCCAACGCGTTCGCCGTTATAGAGCATGGGTGCTTGGTCTTTTTCTCCTTCTCCGATGACGATGATAGCGTTCATGGCAATGGAGTTAAGGACGACCCGCATGGCGTCCACAGCGGCACGGTCAGCGGCGTTCTTGTCGCCGCGTCCCATGAAGCGGCCTGCGGCCAGTGCAGCTGCTTCGGTGACGCGGACAAGTTCCAAGGCTAGATTTCTGGTCGGTTCGGTTGCCATGGCTCCTCCTATAAGATAAACCAGAGTAGAAAGGCATAGCCGAGCGCCCCTCCCCAGAGCCAAGAATCGATCCGGTCAAGCGCGCCACCATGGCCGGGGAGGAATTTTCCCGAGTCTTTTAGGCCGGCTTGTCGCTTGAGCATACTCTCTCCCAAATCGCCCAAGGTAGTCAGAATCGAGAGGGTGGCTCCGAGGGCAGCAGCTTTCCACCACGGGAGTAAAGGGCCTCGCAAGGCGGCGAATAGAACAGCCAAGAAAGCGCTCCCGAGCGTTCCGGCAATGACGCCTCCCCAATAGCCTTCCCAGGATTTTTTGGGACTCAAGCGCGGCGAAAGACGATGTTTTCCAAAGCGAATGCCCACGAAGTAGGCAGAACTGTCGGCCATCCAGACAGATCCTAAGACCAGGAAGAACCACCACATACCGTTTTCCAGGGAACGTAGGTCGATCAGATAAGCACCAATCCAACCTATGTAAAGCAGGCCGGTTGTGGTGATGGCAAAGTCAGCGCCGGCTTGATCACGTCCTCGTTCGTAGTCTATCATGTGCCAGGTCATTGCGGCCAAAACACTGAATGTGAGTATGGTCGGTGCCAGGTTTGGCAAAAAGGCGCGGCTAAGCACAATCAAGAGAGTCCCGCCAATAATGAGATAGGCGTTGCCTTTATAGCCGGCACGTTGAAAAATGTGAGCAAATTCCCAGGCAGCAAGCGCAAGCAAAGCGCTGACTAGCAGAAAAAAATAGATCCCCCCTAGAATGATAGCGGGAATGCCAAGGAGAGCCAGCCCAAGGGCGGCCAGAACGCGTTTGAGCATCTACTCAGGCCCCCCAACCGTAGGAGATAGCCCACCAAAACGTCGATCGCGACGGGCATATGTCTCTAGAGCCTTTCGGAATTCTTCTTTGTCGAA
>JANWWB010000102.1 GCA_025056515.1 Anaerolineales bacterium | reverse complement strand
CCTGGACATCGCCAATACCGGCAGCGGGCATCACCTGGGTAATCAGTTTTTGGAGCAGGGTGCGTTCCTCGAACAAACGCAAGGCACGGCGCGCCTCGGTTGATTCGAGAAACTCCGGTTCCGATAGGACATTCGTCAGGCCGTCTAAGTAAATCTCACCCGAGACACGCTCCTGTTCCTCGCGCAGGTCGGCCAACACCAGCGAGAAAATGTCTCTTTCGAGTTCATCCATGCGAGCCGGCAGGGCGCTCAGTTCCTCCAAGGTTTTACCAGTACACAATACATTCAAGCGATTGGCAACTTCCGAAAGGCGCGCCTGACCGACCGGTTCGGAAAGGGTCAGCAATTGTTGACGCACTTCTCCACCGCCAAGAACGAGCACCATCAGCACCTGGCGTCCTTGAGTTGAAATCAGCTCCATATGCTTATAACGCGGCTGTTCGGCATGTGGCGCCGTCACCAAGGAAGCGGAGCGCGACTGTCGCGCTAGGATGGAGGCCGCCAGGGGCATCCATTGCTCGACATCCTGCCGGGCTTGATAAAACTGATGGCTGATAGTATGCCGCGCCGATTCGGGCAGATCTGCCTGATATAGGCTATGCGTCACAAAGTAGCGATAGCCATCCTCGGTCGGGATGCGACCGGCGGAGGTATGCGGCTGACGGAGGTAGCCGTATTCAGTCAAGACCGCCATTTCATTGCGCACGGTGGCGGGACTCATCTCCAGCCGGTATTTTTCGACCAAGGTCTGCGAACCGACCGGTTGGGCGCTTTCAACGTATTCCCGGACAATTAGGTTAAGTAAAAAATGCTGGCGTTCGGTCAACTCTTTCATACACTTAGCCATTGTTTTAGCACTCAAAGCTTGAGAGTGCTAAAGCTGCATAATAATCATACCACCCGCTCAAGTGGGAGTCAATAAGAAAAATGTTAGAGTGTTCTTGCAAAAATTGTAAGCAGGATACTCACATAAGTCATCTTACAACCAAAAAATCGACTTTGTTCAGAAGCCTGCTTGCAAGCCATCTTATATATAGGTCTTGCGGATACGGACTAAGGCTTGGTTGTCAGGGGCTGGCCAAGAAAAACAGGTCACGCTCAAGGCGCCTAACTTAAGCAGGGCGCAAGCGACGCGCTCGTTCCACCAAAGGTGGCAACGCTCTTAAGAAGGCCTGTACCTCTTCAGCTGCTGTCTCACGGCCAAGGGTGACGCGCAGCGAACCCAACCCCCATTCGCGTGGCCATCCAAGAGCGGTCATCACTTCGCTGGGTTCGGGATTGCCGGTTTTACAAGCCGACCCCGAAGAGCAAGCGAAGCCAGCCTCATCCAGCAAAGCTAGCAGGAAATTGCCATCCACACCGCGAAACACAAACGAGGCATGGTTGGGTAGACGTTCGGTGGGATGACCGGTTAAGCGCGCCTCTGGAACGACTTCAGGCACAGTAGCAATGAGAAGGTCACGTAATGGGCGCACATGCGCACTGCGTTCGTGTCGTTCCAAAGAGGTCAGGCGTAACGCCTCAGCAAAACCGACCAAGTAAGGGACGTTCGAGGTGCCGGCACGTCGTCCCCCTTCCTGACCGCCGCCGGTGAGCATCGGCCACAGCGGCGTTCCCTTGCGCACGTAGAGAGCGCCTACGCCTTTGGGACCGTAGAACTTGTGTGCTCCTAGCGAGAGCAAGTCCACACCCAACGTCTGGACATCTATCGGCAAGTAAGCCGCCGCCTGGACGGCATCGGTGTGAAAAGGTATACCGCGTGCACGACACAAAGTGGCAATTTCAGCAATTGGGTTCAAGGTCCCAATTTCATTGTTGGCATACATCACCGAAACCAGAGCCACTTTTTCATTTAACCGCTCTTCCACGACCTCCGGTTGCACGCGTCCAAAGCGATCAACCGGAAGCCATTCGACCTGAAAGCCATAATGGCGTTCAAGATCGGCTGCCGTCTTGCTGACTGCCGGATGTTCGGCATGACTGGTCAGGATGCGATGAGCGCCGTTTTGGGCGCGACGGGCCAGCGCAACGCCACGCAAGGCGAGGTTATCTGCCTCTGAACCGCACGAGGTGAAGATAATTTCATCCGGGCGGCAATTTAACACCGCCGCAACTGTCTCACGTGCCTGTTCAACTGCCGCTTCGGCGCGCTGCCCAAAGATATGGATCGAGGAGGGATTACCGAAGGTTTCGGTGAAGAAAGGCAACATGGCCTGCATCACACGCTCATCAACAGGCGTAGTGGCAGCGTAGTC
>JANWWB010000058.1 GCA_025056515.1 Anaerolineales bacterium | reverse complement strand
CAATATTAATACCGATATTCCCAGCTTCGACCTCATATCGGAACTTGCGCGCTGCGGCCCCAGAAGAAGTGAACAAGCTGGCCTGATTCCCGTAGGCATGACTGTTCGCTAAGGCAATCGCCTCTTCGATGGTATTGACGTGCATCAACCCTAAAACCGGCCCGAAGATCTCCGTGCGCCAGAGTTCGCTGCCGGGTTGGACATCGGCGATGATGGTTGGACGGACGAATGAGCCGCGTTCGTATCCTTTGATCACCGTCCTGCGCCCATCCACGCAGATTTTTGCTCCGCCCTCTGAGCCGCGCGTGATCAGTTCCTCGATGCGCGCCCGACTCGCATGACTAATCACCGGCCCCATCTGCACCCCCGGGTCAAGGCCATAACCGACGACGCGGCTTTGGGCAGCATCACAGATCATCTCGGTAAACGCATTGCGCGCAGACCCTACCGTCACCGCCAAGGAGACCGCTAAGCAGCGCTGACCAGCACAACCGAAAGCCGAATCGGCGATAATTCGGGTGGCCATCTCCATATCTGCATCCGGCATGACAATGACCGGATTCTTTGCCCCACCCTGGGCTTGGACACGTTTCCCATTCTCTGCCGCTCGCCGATAGACATATTTCGCCACTGCCGTCGAGCCGACAAAAGTGATGGCACGGATGACCGGATGGTCGAGAACGGCATCCACCGCCTCCTTTGCCCCGTTGACCATGTTGATGACGCCTTTGGGCAAACCGATTTGCTCAATCAAGTGGAAGATATACTGCATGGTCATCGGCACTTTTTCGGATGGCTTGACGATATACGTATTGCCGGCCGCCAACGCATAAGGCAAATACCAGAAGGGAATCATGCCTGGGAAGTTAAAGGGCGCAATCGTTGCGCAGACCCCCACGGGCTGGCGAATCATCATTTCATCAATCCCAGGGGCAATATCTTCCGAAATTTCGCCCTTCATCAACATCGGCATCCCGCATGCTACTTCGACGTTTTCGATGGCGCGCACCATCTCGGCTTTGGCCTCTTCAAAGGTCTTGCCACATTCGTTGGTAATGATGCGGGAAATTTCATCCATGTGTGCTTTCAGCAAATCGCGCAGTTTGAACAGATACTGAATGCGCTCCTGGGTAGGAGTGGCCCGCCAGGCCGGGAACGCTGCTGCGGCGGCTTGCGCAGCCGCCTCGACTTCAGAAGCGCCGCTCAAGGGCGTTCGGGCAAGAATATCACCGGTTGCCGGATTGACTACATCTACATATTCGCTCACCTGCGGGGCAACCCATTCCCCGTTTATGTAGTTCAAGATTGTTTCCATGCTCAAACATCCTCCATCATCCCTTAACCAATCGGTCAGTGACCTCTAATCCTTTTTCAACCAGCGCTAAGCCCTCATCCAGCTGGTCCTTGGTGATGCACAGCGGCGGCACAACAAAGACCATTGTCCCCATATCCTTCCTTGCCATGATAAACGTAAACAGGCCATGTTCGCGCAGCGTCTTGCCAACCTCAGCCATAACCGGCGGGTCGAACGGCTCCTTGGTTTCACGGTTCATCACCACTTCAATCGTTGAGAAGAGACCGATATAACGTACATCGCCAACCGAGGGATGACGCGCCTTGAGGTCTTCGAGACGCTCACCGAGATACTTACCCAAAGTAGCCGTATTTTCGATAAGATGATCTTCCTGATAGACTTCGATGGTCGCCAGCGCCGCAGCCATAGCTAAGGCGTGACCGTTATAGGTCAAGCCGGCATAGAGGTATTTATCGTCGAAGAATTGCGCAATCGGCTCGGAAACAATGCACGCTCCGAGCGGGACATAGCCGCTGGTGATGCCCTTAGCAGTCGTGATCATATCGGGAACGACACCCCAATGGTCCACCGCAAACCACTTGCCGGTGCGCCCCCAACCACTCATGACCTCATCCGAGATGAGCAGGATTCCGTATTTGTCGCAGATTTCGCGCACTCGTGGCCAGTAGTCATCAGGTGGGACAATGAGGCCGTTCGAGCCAACCACACCCTCCATGATGATAGCAGCAATTTTATCTGGTCCCTCATAATGAATAACTTCCTCAACATGTGCAATACACTCGCGATGGCAGGTTTCGGGCTTTTGTCCAAACGGGCAGCGGTAGCAAAACGGGTCAAGGAAATGGACAACCCCGGGCAAGGCTGGCTCAACTGCCAAGCGGCGATAATCCCCAGTTAGGGCGATTGCCCCGTGCGTCGCTCCGTGATAAGAGCGGTAGCGGGCCAAAATTTTGTGCCTTCCGGTATAGAAGCGCGCCAATTTGATGGCGTTTTCGTTGGCCTCTGCGCCGCCGAGGGTAAAAAAGGTCTTCTTGAGATTGCCCGGCGTGATCTCAGCCAACTTTTGACCAAGGCGAGCACGAACTTCGGTGGTGTTTCCAGGATGGACGAAGCAAATCTGTGCGGCCTGTTCCCGGATAGCGCGCACCACCTTCGGATGCTGATGCCCGATATTCGTATTCATCAGCTGGGACGAGAAGTCGTAGTAACGCTTGCCATCCATGTCCCAGAAGAAAATTCCTTCGGCGCGCTCAACTGGGATCGGATTGACCTGCGATTGCACCGACCAAGAGAAAAAAGTATATTCCCGACTGAGCTGAACAACTTCTTGGGAAGATAGCTTGGTCATAAGGACTCCGTAGAGTTGCTCTCGTAGAGAAATAGGCATCTATGCGGTTGATGCCTTGGCGCTCACTCACTTCCTCACCGACTTGACAACGTCTGCATAGACTTCTAGCGTGCGGTCAATATCGGCCTCGCTATGAGAGTACGACAAGAACCAGGGTTCACGCGGGTCATAATCAGGCATCACGCCGCGCTCAATCGCCGCTTCGACCAAGCGTAGGTAGAGGTCTTGATCGCTATTGTTCCAATCGCGCTGGCAGGTAACCTTCTCGACGCCGATAGCAAACGAGAACATCGCCGGATAGCCCATAACCACCGCCGGCCAACCTGCTTCTTCAAAGATCTCCTTAAGCCCATTCATCAAACGGCGACCGCGTTGTTGAATGGTTTCCATCACCGGTTCGCGCTGGAGAATCGTCAAGGTTGCCCAAGCGGCCGCAACACCCGGTTTATTGTTATTGTACGTGCCGCCGTGTGCTACACCATCCCCGATGATAGACATAATTTCGCGCTTACCGCCGAAGGCCGCAACCGGATACCCATTCCCAAGCGACTTTGCATACGTCGCCAGGTCGGGCCTGAGGTTGTAATACTCTTGCGCTCCGCCCTTGGCAATCCGAAAGCCGGTCTTGACCTCATCCAGGATAAAGACACAGCCGTACTCTTCAGTCCGTTGACGGATGAGTTCGAGGAAACCGGGTAAGGGTTCGATGGCCGCACAATTGCCCTGACAGGGTTCGGTGATCACGGCGGCGATTTGCTCGCCAAACGAGCGCATGACACGCTCAAAACCTTCGAAATCATTGAAAGCAAGAGTAATAATCTTCTCACCCAGCACGCGCGGGATACCCGAAGACGCTGCAATCGGGATGGGATTGCGGCGATTGCCATAGGCTGTCGCTGGAGCGTAGGTGGACCACAAGGTGTAGTCTTGGAAACCGTGATAGTTGCCCTCAAATTTGAGGATAATCTCACGACCAGTATAGGCGCGGGCAACGCGAATGGCGTGCATGGTCGCCTCGGTGCCGGAGCAAGCCAAACGTGCCATCTCCACGCCGGGGCACATCTCCACAATTTTTTCCATGACCTCCACCTCCAACTCAGTGGTCATGGCCGCCATCGTGCCTTGTTGAATCTCCTCAATGACCTTTTGGTTCACCTCATCATACGCATGGCCAAGGATAATCGGGCCAAAGCCCAGCCGGTAGTCAATATACTCATTCCCGTCTACATCCCACAAGTGACTTCCCTTGGCCTTTTTCATATACGGGGTAATCCCTTCGCCCCAATAACGGAAATTGGAATTGACGCCCAAGGGCATCACCTTGCGCGCCCGCTGCTGCAGTGCTTGACTCTTGGAAAAATTCTTGAACATACGTCCTCCTCAACTAGTTTGGAAATAGAGTTAGGATTTTTTGAGCAGTCGATGGCAATCAGCCACGTTCGGCAGTTTCGACCATATCAGGCGGAATGCGCCACTGATGAACATCCAACAACACCTCTGGGACCAAGGTCGTGGTTGTCTTACGTACACCAGGGAGTTTGGCGATGACTTCGGTCACGAAGCGGTAAATCTCTTCTGCAGTGCGTCCCACAACCTGAATACTGACATCTCGCTCTCCCATCGAAAACGCCACATAGCAGACATTCGGCAATTTGGCCGCTTGTTGAGCAACCGAAAGAATCGAATCAGCCTCCACCTCCAGCCAGACATCGGCATTGCACATCAACCCCAACGCCCGCGGATTGACCACCGCTGTCACTCGAATGACTCCTTCGGCTATCAAACGTTCCATCCGATAGCGAATTATCCGTTCGCTCACCCCTGGCAAGCGGCGCGCCATCTCAGAGGCCGACATCCGTCCATCTTCCATGAGCAAATTAACAATTTCTACATCTATTTTGTCAATTTTTAACATATTTTACTATTTTTATTTCCGATTTTTACAAACACAGTATAGCGCAACGATAGCAAAGTGTCAACAGATTCTCCCCGAAAGTTCGGAAGGTAGCGTTTGTCCACAATAGAGACACAGGGGTGATAACATCTCAACATGCCGAACTT
>JANWWB010000079.1 GCA_025056515.1 Anaerolineales bacterium | reverse complement strand
TCTCTTTGGCCTTCATATGATAGGCATCTTTCGCATTCCTTTCCTGGAGTACGATTTACGCGTACATCGCGAGATACAGGGGGGCAGCTACTGGCAGTCGTTCTTGATGGGGATCTTTTTCTCGGCTGGCTGGTCGCCTTGTGTAGGACCTGTCCTGGGGGCGATTATCACTTTTGCGATCAACACCGGAGACCTCTTACGCGGAACATTGCTAGGAGCGGCGTATTCGGCCGGGTTAGCTATTCCTTTTTTGGCTGCCGCACTCGGAATTGGCTGGGTGACTCTTATTTTGCGCAAATACAATCGCTTAATGCGCATCACCGAGATTGTTATGGGCATCCTGTTAGTGATTGTCGGGGGCATGCTCATGTTTGGTGTGTTTAATCTGTTGGCTAGCTTTATGCCACTTGTAGACTTTGGTCTCTAGGTCTGTTATGCTGAATGTAGTTTTGTATTCCCGAAGCGGATGTCATCTCTGTGAGGAGGCCGAAAGGGAATTACATGCCTTGCAGGAGACTATTCCGCATAAATTAACGATCATTGATATCGAGAGTGACCCAGCTCTGTTACGCCGGTTTTTGCCGGATATCCCGGTGATTGAGGTGGGGCCATATCGGCTCAAGGCTCCATTCACCCGCGCTGAGTTACAGATGACTTTAGGCGCTGCTGCTGACCGCTTGGCGCAGTTAGAGCGTTTGGATGCTGCCGCATATCGCAAGAGTGCCACTCTTGCGGCTCACATTACGCGCGCTGACCGCATTTCTTATTGGATTTCGCGCCATTATCTCTTTGTCTTGAACTTGTTCTTGTTTCTGTATGTCGGCTTGCCCTTTTTGGCGCCGGTCTTTAAGGTTATAGGGTGGGATGTTCCTGCCTCTCTTGTGTACAGAATCTATCGTCCGCTTTGTCATCAGTGGGCTTTTCGTTCATGGTTTCTTTTCGGGGAGCAAGCGTATTATCCTCATGCTGCCGCTGGTCTCTCTGACGTGATGTCTTTCGAGGAGGCGACCGGCATCACCGATGCCAATGATCCCTCACGCTATCAGGCGCGGCTTTTTGAGGGGACGCCTCGTCTGGGCTACAAAGTGGCGCTTTGTCAACGAGATGTCGCCATTTGGGGGGCGATGCTCTTATTCGGCTTGGTCTATGCCCTGACTGGTCGTCGTCTTCCTGCGCTCCATTGGATGCTTTGGCTTTTCTTGGGGATTGCGCCGGCGGCTCTGGATGGGCTTTCACAGCTGATTAGCCAGATCCCGGGCAATTTCCTCTCTCCTTACTTACCTTATCGGGAGAGCACTCCCCTTTTGCGCACTGTCACCGGTTTCCTTTTCGGTTGGATGACCGCTTGGATGGTCTTCCCGACTCTAGAAGAGACGATGAGCGAATCGCGCCGTGTCTTAGCCAAGAAATTTGCCGTTTTGCGTTCATGAAAGATGCCTTTCTATACCACTGAGGACGGCCTGCGATACTATCGGTTTGAAATTTTGGGCGATATTCCTCATGCAGTTTTTAGTCGGCATGGGGGGGTGAGTCCTGCTCCCTGGGCTTCGCTCAACTTGGGTGGCACGGTCGGCGATGATCCGGTGCGGGTGCGTGAAAACCGTCGGCGAGCTTTGCAAGCTTTAGGCCTTTCGGAGGCAAGCGTGTACGACGTCTGGCAAGTACACAGCGCCCGGGTGGTGGTTGCACAGACGGCGCGCCCGGCGCATATGCCTCATCTTCAGGCGGACGCGATTCTTACCAACCAACCTGGGGTGACTCTCTTGATGCGCTTTGCTGATTGTGTCCCTATTTTGTTGTATGACCCGCTGCATCGGGTGGTTGGGATTGTCCACGCTGGTTGGCAGGGTACGGTCAAGAGGGTGGTCAGTGAGGCCGTGGCCCATATGCGCAGCATATTTGGCTCGCAGCCGGACTCTCTGCTGGCCGCTCTCGGCCCCTCGATTGGGCCGGATCATTACGAAGTTGGAGAGGATGTGGTGCAGGCGGTTGAGCATTCGTTTGGGAGCGATGCCGATGCCCTCTTGCCTCGAAAGAATGGTCGGATATTTTTCGATTTGTGGGCAGCTAACCACTTGCTTTTGGAGCAGGCTGGTGTCAGGCAAATTGAGCTGGCCGGTCTATGCACGGCCTGTCACACCGAGGATTGGTTTTCCCATCGCGCCGAAAAGGGTCGCACGGGACGTTTTGGCGCGTTGATTGCTTTGGATTCCGAATGACTTCATCCGCAGGTCAGAGGCCATGGATGAAACGCTTGTGATCTCGATCCGGGAACGCTATGAGCGTGTCTTGGCCCAGATTGCCGATGCTGCGCACCGGTCTGGGAACGCTTCGGCGCGCTTGGT
>JANWWB010000381.1 GCA_025056515.1 Anaerolineales bacterium | reverse complement strand
GGGACGAGTTCCGCATCCAGGTCACCGATTGGGAAATCAAGCGTTACCTGGAAACAGCCTGATAGGCTTGGGTGCATCGCTCTGTATGTAGGTCGGACAATCGGTCCGACCTACAACTTTTGTTGAAAGGGAGAGGCGGTGGTCGTAGCTTTAGGTGAACAGGAAAATCAGGTCATTGACGTTTGTGCCGGTTGGCCCTGGGCGAAGCAGATCATCCAGGGCATCAAAGAAGGTGTACGAATCGTTGCGTTGCAGATGATCTTGTGGGTCAAGTCCTAGCGCTAGAGCGCGGCGGAAGGTTTCACCGGTCACGACCGCTCCGGCTGCGTCGGTGGGGCCGTCTTCGCCGTCGGTGGCCAGGGTAATGAGCATGGCATCCGGAAAATCGGCCAGTTCGGTGACCGCTGCCAAAGCCAGCTCGGTGTTCCGCCCGCCGCGTCCGTTTCCACGCAGGGTGACGGTTGTTTCACCACCAGCGAGGAGACAGGCTGGGCGTGGTGCCGGATCGCCCGTCTGCCAGGCCTGACGGAGTATGGTTGCCAGATCAAAGGCCACTTGCCGTGCCTCGCCTTGTAGGTCCACACGGAGCAAATATGGGTGGAAGCCCTCTGTTTTGGCTTGGCGCAGGGCAGCTTGGGCAGCCATCAGGTTATCGCCGACGATGAGGTTCTGAACGCGAGCAAAGTGTGGGTGGTCGGCCGGAAGCGGTGGGGGAGTATTTTCTGCGGCCCGTAAGATGGGAGGGGGAAGTCGGTCTTTGAGACGATATTTTTGGATGATCTTTCGGGCATCGGCCGCCTGGGTTGGATCGGGAACGGTAGGGCCAGAGGCGATCGTTTCAAGCGGATTACCGACGACATCAGAGAGAATTAAGCTCACGATGGTGGCCCCGTTCGCCTGTTGTACGACGCCGCCGCCTTTGAAACGGTCCAAGCGACGACGCAAAATGTTGATTTCGTCAATCCGTGCCCCACAGGCCAATAGCGTTGATGTCATTGTCTGTAATTCGGCGAGTGCAATCCCCTCAACCGGCGCAGTCACGAGCGCTGACCCGCCGCCGGAAATCAGACAAAAGAGCAGGTCGTCTTCCCTAAGAGCGGCCAGGAATTCTAAGGCACGTTTTCCTGCTTCCAGGCTGTTTTCGCCTGGGATGGGGTGGTTTCCTGTCAGGATAGGGAAACGCGCAAGGGCGGGAGGTGATTCGAGAGGAAAATGTTTGGTAATCACCAGAGCGTCGGCCAAGTCGTAGCCCAGGAGTTCAGCCAGCGCAGCTGACATCGGGACAGCAGCTTTGCCTAGGCCGAGGAGAAAGATGCGGCGATAGGCAGGTAAGTCGTAGGAAAGCCCGCCAATCACCAAGCGATTTCCCTGCCGCAAGACAGCACGGCGAACGGTGGTTGCGGGTTCGACCGCGGCAATCGCCGCGGCCAGAATACGTGTGATGGCGTCTCCTCTTGGGATGGAACGCAGGCTGGAGGTCCAGAACGAATCGGCAGAAATCATAGGGATATGATAGCATTAAGTGTATCTTGTGAGCAACTAAACGTTTGTGAAAGGAGCACCGGATGAACAAACCCCGTGTGTTTGTTACTCGTTCTTTGCTTGAGCCTGGGCTAAGCCTGGTGCAGTCCTATTGCGAGGCCGAGATTTGGCCTGAGCCTTTGCCGCCCGAACGCCCCGTCCTTCTGGAGCGCCTGCGCGGTATGGATGGTCTGCTCTGTATGTTGACCGACCGGATTGATGCAGAGGTTATGGATGCCGCCGGGGGAAGTCTGAAGGTCATTAGCAATTGTGCTGTGGGGGTGGATAACATTGACTTGGCGGCAGCGACTGCGCGTCGCATTCCGGTTGGAAATACGCCCGGCGTGCTGACCGAAGCCACTGCCGATATGGCCTTTGCCTTGCTCCTGGCTGCCGCTCGCCGTTTACCCGAAGGCGAGCGCGAAGTCCGTACTGGCGGCTGGAAGACTTGGAGCTTGGATTACCTGCTGGGCGCGGATTTGGTGGGAGCTACGCTCGGTATTGTCGGTTTTGGACGAATCGGACGTGCAGTTGCTCGGCGGGCGATGGGCTTTGGGATGCGGGTGGTTTTCACCGATCCGAATCCGGCCGCGCCCGAACCTGGTGTGCAGGCAACGCAGGTGGACTTGGAGACCTTGTTGCGTGAGTCGGACTTCGTCTCGCTCCATTGTCCACTGACCGATGCAACGCGCAATCTGATGAATGCCGCCGCTTTTGAGAAGATGAAACCTACGGCGATTTTAGTCAATACGGCGCGCGGGGCGGTGGTGGACCAAGAAGCCCTGTACGACGCCTTGAAGCGCAGACGTATCTTCGCTGCTGCACTTGATGTGACCGTCCCTGAACCCTTGCCGCCCAATCATCCTTTGCTCACGTTGCCGAATTGCTTGATTACGCCGCATATTGCCAGCGCTAGCCGACGGACGCGCAGCGAAATGAGCCGTCTGGCAGCAGAAAACCTCATCGCCGGCCTGAAGGGTGAGCGTTTGCCCCACTGTGTCAATCCAGAAGTTTATTCTTGAGTCAAAAAGCAAACAAGGATTCCTGCCAAACAAGAATGCCAGGTGTTTTTGACCTGGCATTCTGTTGTTGGTCTTACGCCCGTGCTTGGTGCCGTCTCTTATTGAGATGTCCGCCGGCGGGTGGGGGGAAGGCCTAGAGGGTTGGGAGTTCTTTCGCTCGGGGGTAGATACGGCTGATGAAGTCTAACCGGCTCCCCACGCGCCACCAGCCGCAGGTTGAGGAGTTCGACAAAGACCGAAAAGCCCATTGCAAAGTAGATATACCCTTTGGGGATGTGCGCATGCAACGCCTCAACAATCAGCGACATGCCGATAAGCAGCAGGAATGAGAGCGCTAGAATCTTGAGAGTAGGATGTCGGCTGACGAAATCGCTAATCGGTCCGGAAGCGTAGAGCATAACTGCCATCGCGATGAGGATGGCTGCAATCATGACAGCCAGTTCGTTTGCCATCCCGACTGCTGTGATGACCGAATCGAGCGAGAAGACAATATCAAGAATGGCAATTTGAATCACAATCCCGGTCATGGTAGCGGCAGACTTGCTGTCTTTTTTGCCTTCTTTCCCTTCTAGTTTTTCGTGAATTTCATGGGTGCTCTTGTAAAGCAGGAAGAGACCGCCGCCGAGCAAAATCAGGTCTCGACCTGAGACCTCAAAGTTCCACAAGGTAAAAATCGGTTTGGTCAGTCGGATCATCCAGCTCAGCGATAAAAGGAGCAGAAGGCGGGTTAAGAGCGCCATCCCAAGCCCAAGCCGTCGCGCTTTGTCTCGCTGCAAGTGGGGAAGGCGGTCGGCAAGGATAGAAATAAAGACGATATTATCAATGCCCAGAACGATTTCTAGAACGGCCAGCGTGAGCAAAGCAATTGCGTTTTCGATGGTGAAGAGTTCCATAGCAAAGCCTCCATTGGCGAAGTGAAAGAGTTCAGTTGCTAATCTCCGCTTTGGTGACAAATGAGGTGAATTCGTAAAAGAATCTCTCCACCCTCGCGCGCCTTCCCACCAGGAAGAGAAAGATAACACTTAGTCTACTTTGAAAAAACAGTCTTTTTGGGGGGCCGCTGCTACGGGGATAACTTCCCTGGCTGAGCGCTTGAGAAGCTGTCTGGGAGCGACTTATGACCTCATCCGCCCGCTTGGTGGGCTTCTAAGCCATGAGCCGGGGACTTCTGTCCCTGCGGCTGGTGTGGTCAGGAAAACCTTAGGTATCTAACGCATTTCTCCTCATCGGGGAGACGGGGAGGGCGGTTGGTTATCAAGAAACGGTATCTGTTGTGAAAGATGGTGTTGATTTTATCCTGATGCCGTCAATTTGTGTTATATATTGTGAACATTCTTCGACTTCAAGGAGAAAAGTCATGCTCACCATCCAGAAAGTGGATACCAACAACAAAACCCACGTCAAGCGCTTCGTTCAGTTTTATTATGATTTATACAAGAATTGCCCACAATGGGTGCCGCCGCTGTATCTTGATGCTTATCTTCCTCTCAACCGCAAGAAACATCCCTTCTTTCAACATTCCGAGGGTGATTTCTTTTTGGCGTTGCGCGACGGGGAGGTCGTCGGGCGCATTTTTGTAGGGGAGAACAAGCGTTTTAATCAGTACCACCAGACCAAGAAGGCACAATTTTATTATTTCGATTGTGAAAATGACTTTGGGACGGCGCAAGCGCTCTTCGATGTGGTCTTTGACTGGTCGCGGGCGCGTGGTCTCGATACAGTTATTGGCCCAAAAGGGCTTTCGCCTTTTGATGGCTACGGTATCTTGGTTGAAGGTTATGAGCATCGCCAGATGATGACCATGACCAACTATAACTATGACTATTACCCCAAATTGGTTGAGGCGCTTGGATTTGAAAAGGAGGTGGATTTTGTCTCTTGCTACTTGCCTGCTGAATCGTTTCGTATTCCAGAGCGCATCGAACGGATCGCGCAGTGGGCAATGAAGCGCGGTCATTTGTGGGTTAAACATTTCAAGAGCAAGAAAGAACTCTTATCCTGGGCACGGCGGATTGGGGAAACCTACAACCGAACGTTTATTCACAACTGGGAATACTATCCCTTTACGCCGGCGGAGATTGACTACGCTGTGCAAAATGTCTTCATGGTGGCCGACCATCGTCTCATCAAACTGATTATGCACGGCGATGACATCGTTGGTTTCCTTTTTGCTTTTCCTGATGTTTCCGCGGCCTTGCAACGTGCTAAGGGTCGTCTTTTCCCCTTTGGGATTTTTGACATCCTGCTTGAAATGCGGCGCACGAAGACCGTCTCCGGGAATGGCATGGGCATTTTGCCCGAATTTCAGGGAACTGGCGGGAATGCTTTGCTTTACTATGAAATGGGCAAGACCATTCTCGCTTTCAAGCAGTTCGAACATGTTGAGATGACGCAAGTAGCCGAAACGACCCAACAAATGCGCGCTGACCTGAAGAATCTGAACGGTGTGGAATATAAAAATCATCGGGTGTATCGCAAGGTGATTGGGTGAGGAACAGGAGTTTGAGAGCAGCCTTTGATGTCATGTATCCCAAATGAAAAGTTAAAGATGACGCCAGTATCGAAGCCTGGCCTAATGCTGGGACAGGCGATCTGCTGTCTATCTGGGGGTGGTTTGTGGAGCATTTTCTCCTTAGGGTTGTTTTTTTTCGTCCCTGGTCATCAGGTAGGAAGAAGGGGCGCGAGACAAACGCCATAGGGCGGCAGCGCTCAATAGCCCGAGGATTAATCCGCCGTACCAGATCGCCTGCGGACAGATAAGGTCGTTGAGCACGCCGCCAAGCAGCGGAGCTAGCGTGCGTGCCAGCCCCCAAGTCAGCCAGTAGAGAGACAGATAACGGCCGCGTAACGTCTCCGGAGCCAGGCCGGCGGCGTATGTTGTGCCAGTTGGAATGAGAATCAATTCACCCAAGGTAAAGACAACCATGCTTGTCCAAAACCCCCAAAAGTCGCTCATCCAGGCCACGCTGCCGACCCCCAGAGCATAGACAAACATGCCGAGTGCAATCATCTGCGTAGGCGGATGACGGCGGGTGAAAAGAGTGACAAAGTACTGGACAAAAACGCACATCAGGGCATTGGTAGTTGGAATCCAAGCATAGAGCGTCTCGCTCAGACCGTAGTACGTCTTGGTGTAAACAGCCAGAAAAACCCACATCATCAGTGGACCGATCATGCCAAAGGCAACGAGTGCCACAAAAGCAATAAAGCGCCGGTCGGCAAAAACATGCCGATAGCCGAGCAAGTTTTCGAGCAGAGTTTCCTGTGGGTGGTCGTGCTGTCGTTGTAGGGTCTCATGGGTGAAGAAGAACAGGAGTAGGCTATAGAAAAACATGGCCGCGGCAGCAGCGTAGAAGGCCAGGGTGTAGGAACGAACGACCAGTAAGCCACCCAGCGTTGGTCCAATCGCAAAACCCGCGTTATTGGTCATACGTAGGATGGCGAAGGCGGATGCGCGTCGTTGCGGGGGAAGCAGGTCAGCCATCATTGCATCCGAGCCGATTGCATAGAAGGGCATCGCTGCCCCAAGGATGGTCATGGGTAGGATGAAAGCTGCATAGGTCTCAGCATGGCTCATGAGCAGATAGGCCAGTCCATGAGCAGTCTGCGCCAGGAACATGATCGGCTTACGGCCGAAGCGATCAGCAATCGAACCGCCCAAGAAGGAGACCACCAATCCCACAAACGAGCTTAGACTCACCAACGTCCCAGCGGTGGTCAGCGGCGCTTGGAGTGTTTCGCTGATGTACACCAATTGAAATGGCCAGATGAGGCTAGAACCAGCTGAGCTAAGCAAAACACCAAAAGCCACCAACCAAAACTGAGCCGGGAAAGAACGGAAAATGGTAGCAAGGCGGTTGCGCATACGGAGTGAACAGGATTTGAGGGTTAGACAAGCAGGCTACCTTGTACGATTATCCATGAAGACTTCTTTCCAAATCTTACGGGCAGATAAAAAACCTTGCGAGCTGCTAAGCATCGCAAGGGGGGACCTTAGCAAAGGCGTGCAAGTGGGCCTGCCCGCCTTGTTCTAGGAGAAAATCACACAAGAGTCGGATTTTGCCTGTGGTCGAAGCGTGGCCTAATCGAGAACTTATTTGCGGCTGCGCGTTGGGCCACGTCGTTCTTCAACCCGTCCACTGCGGCGTTCGCCACCTGAGGACGATCGCCCTCCGCTGGTGGTGCCAGGACGTCCTGGGCTGCTAGGGCGACCTGCGCTGCTCTTGCGGCTATCGCGTTCTTGGGCTTCTTCTACGCTCCAGCCTTCCAAGACAGCCTGGCGACTCAAGCGGATTTTCCCCATCGGGTCAATACCGGTGACCATGACGGTCAGTTCGTCGCCGACGTTGCACACGTCTTCCACTTTTTGGACTCGGTCGCTGTCCAATTGTGAGATATGTACCATCCCGTCCACGCCGGGCAGGATTTCGACAAACGCGCCGAAGTCAGTCACGCGCACAACCTTGCCCGTGTAGATATGGCCGACTTGGGGCGTCTCGGTGACGCCTTCGATGCGCTCGCGCGCCAACTGCGCGCCGATTCCATCGGTTGCGGCAATATAGACTGTCCCGTCTTCCTCGATATCAATGCGTGTGTTTGTCTCCTCTTGCAGGGCACGGATGTTCTTGCCGCCTGGACCGATAATAAGGCCGATTTTATCCACCGGTATCTTGATGGTCGTAATGCGCGGGGCATGAGGTTTCAGATCAGGCCGCGGAGCCGGGAGGACTTCCAATATCTTATCCAAGATAGCCAAACGCGCCTGCCGTGCTTGTTCGAGCGCCTCGGCCATGATTGCTTTGCTTATGCCGGAAATTTTGATGTCCATTTGTAGGGCAGTGATGCCGGCACGCGTCCCGGCGACCTTGAAATCCATATCGCCCAAGTGGTCTTCGGCGCCTTGGATGTCGGTCAGAATTACATATTTGTCTCCTTCTTTGACCAAGCCCATGGCTACACCGGCCACCGGCGCTTTGATCGGCACACCGGCGTCCATCAACGCCAGAGTCGAACCGCAGACCGAGGCCATGGAGGTTGAGCCGTTGGAAGACAACACTTCGGAGACCAATCGCAAAGCGTAAGGGAACTCGGATTCGGGCGGGATCACCGGCTCCAGAGCACGTTCGGCGAGCGCACCGTGTCCGATTTCGCGGCGGCTCTGCCCACGAAGCGGTTTGACCTCGCCGGTAGAGAAAGGTGGGAAGTTGTAATGATGCATGTAGCGTTTGGTCTCGACCGGAGTCAGACTATCCAATTCCTGAGCTTCTGAGAGCGTGCCTAGGGTAGCTAGAGTCAGTACTTGAGTCTCACCGCGTGTGAAGAGGCCAGAGCCGTGGGCACGCGGCGAAAGATCCACCTCGCACCAGATGGGGCGAAGATCCTTAGGCCCGCGGCCATCCGGGCGTTTTCCTAGGTTCAAGATGCGCTCTCGGACGACGCGCTTCTCGGCCTCGGTGAAAGCTTCATGGATGGCGCTCAGGTCGGGGGTCAGAACCGGCTCGCTATCGCTTTCGATGATCACTTCGTCAGTTGGCAGAAGTGCCGAAGCGGCTTGTTCGCGCAAAGCTTCCATGCCGCTATAGAATTTTTCTTTGGTCAGCGGCTGGTCGAGCATTTCGTTCATGGCCTGGCTGACCTGTTCGTAGATCTTTTGCTGTAAGGCTTCATCGGGCAAAGAGATGACCACCTCGCGCTTAGGCTTTCCGATTTCGGCTGCCATTTGAAGTTGCAAGTCGATTAACGGCTGAAGCGCTTGGTGACCAAATTCAAGGGCCTCAACCATGACGTCTTCCGGGATTTCTCGCGCGCCACATTCCACCATCAAAATTGCCTCGCGCGTCCCGGCGATCCTCAAGTCAAGGTCAGAGATGTCCATCTGGCTGAAGGTGGGATTGATGACGAATTCCCCGTTAATGCGCCCAACGCGAACGGCACCAACCGGGCCATTCCAAGGAATGTCGGAAATCATCAGGGCAGCAGAGGCAGCAATGATTCCCAGGATGTCAATTGGGTTTTCGGG
>JANWWB010000288.1 GCA_025056515.1 Anaerolineales bacterium | reverse complement strand
GGATCTTTTTTGAAGAGCGCTTGGAAGGGACGTTCCTGATGTTCCTCAAACGCAGCGGCAAAGCCGGGTTGTTTTTGAAGCATAGCAGCGAGGGTGGTTTTGCCGACCCCACTGTTGCCGATGATGGCAATCAGTCTTCCCATATGCTACTCTCTCTGAGCGGAGTCACGCGCTGTCTTCGACAAGTGGTCTTTCTGGATGTTCAAGCCAGCGTAACAGATCGGCGGTGTGTTCTTCTTCGTGACGGGCTAGGAGTTCAACCAGTTCTGAAAGGGTCATTTGCTCACCCCAGGGGAAGAGAAGGGGGATAGCCAACATGTTCTCTGGAACAACCGATAAAACCTTGCGAAGCTCGGCGCGAGTGCTTTGAAACTCCTTTCGGCTTTGTTCTAGGGAAAGCGAAGCGCGACGGGCGATCAGGATGTCGTTGTAGGCATCTATGTGCTGTACGGCTAGAGGGCCTGGCACTGTCCCTGAGAGATGCGCTTCCAAGGCGCTGACGATGGTTTCATCCCAACCGGACATATGGTCGAGTAGTTCTTTGAGTGTCCAATTCGGGTAGATAGGCAGGCTGGGGTTGAGGCGCGGCAGTAGGCTTTCGAATGCAGCGCGAGCTTCATCTAGCCGGTGGAGGAGAGCAAAGAGCAGATTCATGGGCAAGGGAGCTATTGGACAGGATTGGCAATTCTCAGGATAGTATACACTCGAAGAGCTTGGGAAGGAATGTCTTAGATGTTTATGTTCGGTTTCTTGCCGCTGTGTTTCAAAACGTATTGCCCCGATTGCAAGTTGGTCAAAAAGACACTCCGCCCAGGGTGAGGGGGGCACCCTAAGCGGAGTATTTTTATTTTACTGAAATCGGCGAATTTTTCAAGAGATTTTCTTTAGAATCGGATTAGGATTTTTGCGTGAAACTTCACAATCTGCTGCAATCCAAGCTGGTCAACTCTGTAGTAAGGAACCTCTTGCTCTCTCAACGATGCTACCAGATGCCCTATCGAGACAAGATAGCCCGAAAGGCGCGCAGGGTTTGCTCGATGTCAGAGTCATCAATCCCATAGTGGGTGACCAGGCGGATGCGACGCGGAGCTACCGAACCGGCCAACACGCCCTGGGCGCGCAGCTCTGCAATTAACCGGCGTTCGTCATATGGGATAGATTCATCCCAGGAGAAAAAGACCATATTTGTAGCCGGTTCATCCACGAGCAAGCCAGGAAGTTGCTTCAACCCATCTGCCAGCCAGCGGGCACGAGCGTGGTCTTCGGCTAAGCGATCAATCATGGTTTCCAGTGCGACGATACCGGCAGCGGCTAGGATGCCGGCCTGGCGCATTCCACCACCGAGCATTTTGCGCACTTTTCGTGCCTCGGCGATGAACGCGCGGCTGCCGCACAGCACGGACCCCACTGGGGCACATAAGCCTTTGCTTAGACAGAAGGTGACCGAATCGACCGGAGCGGTTAGTTCTCGTGCATCGATTCCCTGCGCAACGGCGGCGTTGAAGAGGCGTGCTCCGTCTAGGTGTAGGGAGAGACCGTATCGACGCGCCAATTCGCCCACCTGATGGACGTATTGCGGAGACTGATAAACACCGCCGCATTCGTTGTGAGTGTTCTCCAGGCAAATCAAACGGGTGACGGGGTCATGAATGTCATCGGGACGAATAGCGGCTTGCAGGTCGGATAACGCGAGCGAGCCATCGGGCTGATTAGGGAGCTGACGAGAGTGGATTCCACCCAAAGCTGAGGCGCCGCCGCGTTCCGAGAGAAAAATGTGTGAGCGGTTGCCGACCAGCATCTCCTCACCGCGCCGGCAGTGTACCAAGAGTGCAATGAGGTTGCCCATTGTGCCAGATGGGACAAATAAGCCGGCCTCTTTGCCAACTTTTTCAGCGGCCAGCTCTTGCAGACGGTTGACGGTTGGGTCTTCGCCATAAACATCGTCGCCGACTTCGGCGTATGCCATTGCGCGGCGCATAGCTTCGGTCGGTTGAGTCACAGTATCAGAACGGAGGTCAATCGGTTTCATAGGTTTTTCACGAGCTTTTCCGGAGCATCTGGAAGAGAAGGAAAACTCTGTTACAGCCTTTGGCGCAGGAAGTCGAGCGCGAAGCGAAGTTCTTCGGGAAGAGGAGCTTCGAATTGACGCGGGGTGGTCTCGCCGGGCAGGGTGATGTGAAGGCGGAAGGCATGTAGGAAGTGTCGTTCGAGTGGCAGGGTGGGTTTGCGCTTGCCGTAGACGGTATCACCGACTACCGGGCAGCCTAAAAAGGCCAGATGGACGCGTATCTGGTGCGTGCGGCCGGTGAGTGGATGGACCTCCAGCAAGCTATGACCAGGAAAGGCTTCCAACAAACGATACTCGGTGATGGCTTCTCGGCCTTTTTCAAGCGGGACAACCGCCATCAATTTGCGATGAGTAGTGTTACGCCCGATAGGGGCTTCGATGCGCCCGGTTGGAGTGGGAGGTCGTCCATCGACCAATGCCAGATAGATTTTTTCGACCATGCGTTGGCGGAACTGGTCTTGCAACCAACGGTGGGCGCGTTCGTTTTTGGCAATAACCAATAAGCCGGAGGTGTCCTTATCGAGGCGGTGGACAATGCCCGGGCGTTCTTCGCCGCCGATGCCTTCCAGGTCGGGGGCGTGTCCAAGAGCAGCGTTGACCACTGTCCCGCGTTCGTGACCCGGTGAGGGGTGAACTACCATGCCGGCAGGTTTATTGATAATAAGCACGTCTTCGTTTTCAAAGACAATGTCAAGGGGCAGCGCCTCCGGCAGCAGGTCGGTGGGTGCAGGGGGCGGGATGCGTATGTCGACGCGGTCACCGCTTTGCAGGTCTAGCCCGGCTTTGGTCGCCGTTTTTCCGTTGACGGACACAAAACCATCCCTGATCAGTCCCTGCAGACGCGAACGCGAGAACTC
>JANWWB010000279.1 GCA_025056515.1 Anaerolineales bacterium | reverse complement strand
CTGAAGGAGCGCAGAAAATCATCCGAGAACTAGGTAGCAAGGGCTTCTGCTTCAACATCAGTGAACCACAGCTGACGCCTGAAGAAGGCCATGCGTTCTTAGAAAGTATCGAAACGCTTGTATGAAGCCCGAAAAAAGGGCCAAACGAGCTAGATAGGGAAGAAGTTTGTTCGGGGCAATCAATCGACCGTCAGAGTCTTGGAAAGATTGCGCGGAAAATCGGGGTCATACCCGCGCAGAACGCTCATACGATAAGCCAGAAGTTGCAAGGGGAGAATGCCAAGCAGAGCGGTCAGGTAAGCGTCAGAGGTGGGCAGGACAATCAACTTGTCTGCATTAGTGCGCAGACGGGCATCTTCTTGGGCAATCACGATGGTGTGAGCGCCACGCACTTTGACTTCGTTCAAGCCGCTGATGATGAGAGGAATATCATTCGGACCAGCTACGAATAAAATCGGATAACCCTTACTCACCGCCGAGAGCGGTCCATGCTTGAATTCAGTTGAGAGCATGCCCTCACAGTGAGCGTAGGTGACCTCTTTCAGTTTTAGCGCGCCCTCCAAGGCAACCGGATAAGTCAGGCCATAACCTAGACAATACATATCGTTCCAGGCATTGATTTCTTCGGCCAAGGCATTCACCGACGAGTCAACCATCTCTAAGGTTTGATCAATCAACGAGGGTGTCAGATCAAGGACATCCACATCTCGTCCGGCCAGCCGATAGGCCAGATAGAGGAAGGTCAGTGCTTGGTTGGTGAAGGTCTTGGTGGCCGGGACGCTGATTTCATAGCCACAACAGAGCGGCAGACAGAGAGCAGTTTCTTTGGTGAGTGTGGAACCGATGACATTCGCCAAGCCATAGCAAGTCATCCCACGGCCTTCGGCGGCCTCCAGGGCGTTGAGAACATCTTTGGTCTCACCCGATTGGCTGACAAACAGACCGACATCTTCATAATTGACTGTCGGGACATATTGGGCGATAAACTGTGGCGCCAAGATGGGGATGACCGCCCGCCCGGCAATCTGAGCAAAATAGACTGCGCCGAGCAAGGCCGCATGGTAGCTTGTCCCACAGCCGATAAAGTACAGGATGCGTGCAGTTTTCATCTTCTCTACCAGGGTTTTCACCTCGCGGTTGCTGTTGAGCATGTGTAACAGTTCACGCGCCGCCTGGCTTTGCTCATGGATTTCTTTCAGCATAAAGTGCGGATATCCACCCTTCTGCACGGCATCCATGCTTTCGGTGACCAACTCTGGTTGCCGCTCGATCAGACGGCCATCCTTGACCGAGCGAATCTCCACGCGGTCGGCCCATAAGGTAACAATTTCTCCATCTTGTGGACGAATAATCGTGCGCGTTAGCGGTAGAATGGACGGCAAGTCGGACGAGACACAAGTAAAACCATCGCCGATTCCGACCACCATTCCGGAGCCTTTCTTAAACGCATAGAGTTTGTCGTCATAGGTCTTCCCAATGACAAAGGCGTAATCGCCCTCCAGGTCGCCATAAGCCAGACGGATAGCATCTAGGAAAGTATAACCGCGGTTCAGATAACGTTCAACAGCATGAACACAGGTCTCCCCGTCGTTTTCAGAACGGACAATAAGTCCTTCGGATAGAAAGAGTTCACGCAGCTCAGCATTGTTGACAACATTCCCATTATGAGCGCCGACCAAGTCACCGTCCGAGTCCAAGTGTGGCTGAGCGTTGACCTGCGATGGTTCGCCGAAGGTTGCCCAACGCAATTGAGCAATACCACGCTGACCGCGCATTTCGGCGAAGTGATATTTCGCCGCTACTTCTTCCACTTTGCCAACATCCTTACGCAGGTCAATCGTTGGACCGGCAATAGTTGCTGCGCCAAAGGAGTCGTAGCCCCGATAAGTCAAACGTTTTGCGGCTTCAATAAGTATGGGACCAAGCGTTTGTTCTTCTTTCATGACAATTCCAAAAATACCACACATACTGTAGTCTCCACAAATGGGGTAAAGGCCTGGCAAGTGTATCACAGGCTCATAGAGAAAAACACGAGCAATCATCCTTTTCTTGCAGTAACATTTTTCCGGTTTTGACGGCAAAGTAGAAAAATAGCCGTTCGCTGAACCACAGGCAAGAACAATCTCAAACGTTCAACCAGACCACGCCCAAGATGATACACACTTGGGTTTTCTCGTTTATAATCGGGATAAATCTTTGTCATTTGAGTTTCTCATGCGCATTCGTAAGGTTGAAACAGGCAATCCTCGCGACGTCCGCGCTTTTATCCGTTTCCCCACCCAACTCTATCGAGGAAACCCATATTTTTGTCCCCAAATTGAGTCCGAAATCCGTTTGAGCATGGACCGTCGCCGACACCCTTTCTATAAACATTCGGCGGCGGACTTTTTTGTCGCCGAGTCGGAGGGAGAGGTGATCGGGCGCATCGCTGCGATACACAACACGCGCCACAACGAATACCGCCGCGTCAGGACAGCTTTCTTTTGGGCCTTCGATGTGGTGGAAGACTTTCAAGTTGCCGAACGACTCTTCGACACGGTCTTCGATTGGGCACGACAGCGCGAACGGGACTCGATCCTCGGCCCGCGTGGCTTGGTCGGATCTGATGCAGCTGGTGTCTTGGTCGAAGGCTTCGACAAGCGCGCCGTGATGGGCGTCCCGTATAACTTTCCCTACTATGATGACTTCCTGCATAGGTTGGGATTCGAGAAACTCACCGACCATCTCTCCGGTTACCTGTCGGCAAAAACAGAATTGCCTGCACGTATTCTAGCAGTGGCAGAGCAAGTAGCAGAACGGCGCGGTTATCGTCTGATTCACTTCAAGAGCAAAGAGGAGATGCGCTCCTGGGCTCCGGCGGTCTTCGCTGTGCACGAACAAGCCTTTTCCGACTCGCACGAATGGCATCCCAACACAGAAGAGGAGATGCATTTGGTAGCCAACTCTTTGATTGCCATCGCCGAACCGCGGCTTATCAAGCTGGTTGCAAAAGGCGACCAAATCATCGGCTTTGCCCTGATCTATCCTGACTTATCCGATTCGCTGCGCCGCTATGCAGGTCGAATACATCCGGTAGCCTTGCTTGATCTGCAAGCCGAGCACCGACGCACAAAATGGCTCATCGCCAACGGCGTGGGTGTTCTGCCTGCCTATCAAAACCTGGGAGCCAACGCTGTGTTATATGCCGGACTCTATCGAGCAGTGAAACAATTTCCTCAGTTTGAGCACATAGAGGTTGTCATGGTCAACGAAATCAACTTCAAAAGCCGTGCCGATATGGAGTCCCTTGGTGTTAAGTGGGTAAAACGTCATCGTTCGTACAAACGTTCCCTAGACTGAAAAGTCACCATGCAAATCAAAAAACAAGACCTCTTGCCTTGGTATACCAAACTATTTTATGGCGCGGCCGATTTTGGCTTTGCCTTTGTCGATTCGTGCGTCGCCGTTTTGTTCGCCATTTTTATGACCGACATTGTCGGTCTGCCGACCAGGATGGCAGCACTGGCCATTTTTGTCGGAAAATCCTGGGATTACATCAATGATCCTATCATTGGCTACCTGTGTGACAGGACGCGTACTCGTTGGGGACGGCGCCGCCCGTTTTTGCTTTTCGGTTTTATCCCGTTTGGACTGTCCTTTTTGATGCTCTGGTGGATTCCGCCTTTGGAGAATCAATGGCTTCTGACTGCGTACTACGCCTTGGCCTTTTTCTTCTTCGATACGATGGTAACGGTCGTGACGATGCCCTATTTCGCCTTGACGCCTGAATTGACTCAAGACTACGATGAGCGCACCTCGCTAACCAGTTACCGCATGGCCTTTTCGCTCATCGGCGGTCTGACGGCCTTTGTCGTCCCCTTGGCCATTATTGGCGAAACCGTCCCGGAAAACGCCGACCGTGCCCTGTTGATGGGCGCTCTCTTTGCGATTGCCGCTTCGCTTCCTATCTTGCTAACCTTTTTCGGAACGCGCGAAAAGCCCGAATACATCGCCCAAACTCCACCCACCCTGCGTGAATCACTTCAAGCGGCGCGCAAGAACCGTCCGTTTCTCTTTGCCATGGGCGTCTTTCTCTTTACCTGGACAGCGATGTCCATCATTGAAAACCAGTTATTTTATTTCTTGGAATACCGGATGGGCATGGAGGAAGAAGCACCGATTGTCGCCGGCACCGTCTTCATTACTGCGATTATCGTCCTGCCCTTGTGGGTCTGGGCAGCGCACAAGACCGATAAACGCAAGGCCTACATCCTTGGAATGCTGTTCTTATCTGCTGTCATGGTGACACTGATTTTCATCCCACCCACCCTTGGGCTGGGAATTGTGCTGACTTTGGCTGCCTTGGCAGGCGTGGGAGTCTCGGCAGTGCACGTGCTGACCTGGGCGATGATTCCAGATGCGGTCGAAGTGGACGAACTCGAATCGGGAGCGCGACACGAGGGAATGTTCTATGCCCTCGTGACACTCTTCCGCAAAATTGCCGTCTCGATCGCCTTGCCTCTAGTCCTGCTCTTGCTCGATGCCAGCGGTTTCTTGCCGAATAGCGCCGAGCAACCCGAATCGGCAGTAAATGCAATCCGCTTCTTAATGGGACCCATGCCCTCCCTTTTCTTGCTGGGTGGGATTGTTTTTGCCCTCTTTTATCCTCTCTCGCGCGAAGTGCATCATGAGACGAGACAAAAGATCTCGCTACGGCGCAAGCCAGAAAGTGCTTGAAAAGCTTATCTGCGAAGATGTATTCGCCCAACTGCAGGGCAGAATCCATCAGGCTAAGTTCAAATGCCTGATGAACATCTCCATAAACCCCTTATCCGTTGCCAGCTCGATGTAACCGAGCTGCTGCGCCAGCCTCTCAGCCTGGCGACGCTTGGTCACCGAGAGAAGCATCTGTTTGGCTCCTATGCCCGCAGCATTTCCAACCTGGTGGACCTTCTCCATGGGTAGGGAAGGAAACATTCCTACACGCATCGCCGAGCGTACGTCGAGATAGGTCCCAAAGGCCCCCGCGACAATCAACCTGCCCAGCTCAGCTGCAGCGAGACCTGCATGCCGGAGCAATGTCTCAACCCCTGACCGGACAGCAGCCTTAGCAAGTTGAATTTCGTGGATGTCGCGCCGCGTGACGACCAGGTTGCGCCCCACTCCGCTTTGTGCGGCCGGGATGAGCGTCACTTCGTCACCGCAGAGCAGTTGCCCATTCGTACGCACCAGGCCAGCGTCGAGCAGCGCCGCCACCGCGTCCAGGATCCCAGATCCACAAAGCCCAACTGGGGGTTGATTGCCGATGGTCTGCCAAAGGAATTTTCCTTCGCTCCAGCGGACACGTTCCACCGCCCCCGGAGCAGCGCGCATCCCTTCTTGGATATGTGCGCCCTCAAAGGCCGGCCCGGAAGCACAAGAACAACAAAGGATGCGTCCGCCGGCTAGCAGAGCAATCTCGGTATTGGTACCGATGTCGAGGGCAAGGCAAGTCGAACAGTCCATTTGATCTATTGTCAACAGCAACGCAAGATGGTCCGAGCCGACATAACCGGCGATCACAGGTGGGAAATAGACCTGCGCCCCCGGCCCTAGGGTCAGGCCGAGCGAGGCGGCAGGTAAGGTCAGTGGCTCGGTCGTTACCGGGGCAAAGGGGACGTGCCCAAGCTGTTCCACCGGCAAACCAAGCGCCAGATGATGCATAGCCGTGTTACCCACCAGCACGGCGTCCAGAACACGCTCTGGGAGGATATGGGCTTCGGCACACATCTGTTCCAATAGGTCATTCAAGGCCTTCATCAAAACAGCTTGCAGTCGCTGTGCACTCTCTGGACTGCGCCCGGCGTAGGCAATTCGGCTGACCACGTCCTCGCCATAGACTATTTGCGGGTTCATCGCCCCGGCTCGGGCAACTGTTTCCCCGCTCTCCAAGTGAACCAGATACCCCGCGAGTTTGGTCGTACCAATGTCCACAGCGATTCCGTATGCGCCTGGAGCGCGGACAAAGGGGTCAGGCGTAACGTGCATGTCCAGTCCTTCAAGTTGCAAGCGCTGAGGAGCAGTCAGCGACTCGGGCGGGATGTGAAGACGCACATCCGAAAGTACTGTGGCCTGACAAGCCAGCCGCCAACCTTCGGCCAGCGCCTCTGCGCCCAGGGCGGCTTCTTCAGTTGGGGTCGGTGCGGACAGACTGCCGGTCAGCACCTGCACACGGCATTGCTCACACGTTCCAATGCCACCGCAGACAGATGCCAGCCCTACGCCTGCCACCTGCGCCGCCTCTAGCAACGTTTGTCCGGGGCGGATCACGCTGCGCCGTCCCACCGGCTGGAAATCCACGCGGAACTCAATCATGGCGATAGCGGCACCTTTCCTTCAAACTGCACAGGTCGCATAGATTGGTCCGAGCCATCTGACGTCCTATTCCGACCACGAACGAAAGCGACTTCATTGGGACCATCATCCCACCCTCGGTGAGACGCACCCCCATCGGGTTTGGCCTCAGTAGGGTGAAAATCTGCGATTGACCGATTTCAACCGGCCATTCTGGTTCGCCAGGAGAAAGCGGCGTGCTCGTCTCCAGGCCCGCGGCTTGGGCCCGCTCCGCAAGCTGCGCGCAGACCTGCTGCGCGACCGCCTCCACCGCCGCGTTGCCAAGACCGTCCAGCGCCAGCATCAGCAAGGGATTCTGTTGAGCTGCGGCGAGACGCTCCAATGCCGGTCCAATGGTGCAAACAACCGCCGCGACCCGTTCTGCCCCCGCCAGGTGACGGGTGATGAGCGGGCCGGTCAGTTTGCCGCCCTCCAGAATCACTTGTTCGTGGCGGTGTTCGAGGACACGCGTTTCCTGCACGGCAGCAGCGGGCGCCAGCGCGGGCAGTCCCAGCCGCAGGGCCTCGGCGGCAGCCTCGGCTAAAGCCAGACGCCGGGCGCGGACCGTTTCAGGGTCTGCCCCCTCGCCGCGCAGGATATCGTCCAGGCTCAGGGTGAAGGTGAAATCCGTCCAGAGTTCCATCATGTACCTTATGTGCGACGTACTTCTAAAGTGCATCGCACATCATTTTACCCCATACCCTCCGCCCCCCGGCGTGCGGATCGAAAGCACATCGCCGGCTTTCAAGACCACCGATCCCTTGCCCGGCAAGGGGATCTCCTCCCCTCCTCGGATGAGGATGTTTTCCCCGCACTTTCCAGGCCCTCCGCCTGCCAGACCATAAGGGGCAAGGACGCGGCGCTCGGTCAGCAAGGTGACGGTGCAGTCGGTCAGGACTTCGATTTCGCGCACGATGCCGTCGCCGCCGCGGAAGCGCCCCTCCCCGCCGGAGCCGCGCCGGATTTCATAGCGGCGGACGCGCAGCGGGTAGGCGTATTCCAATGCCTCGATCGGTGTGTTCAGTGTGTTCGTCATGTGCGAGTGGATGGCGGAAACACCGTCCGCGTTCGGACGCGCTCCAGCGCCTCCGCCAATGGTTTCGTAGTAGGTGAATCCCCGCCCCCCAATCGTCACATTATTCATCGTCCCCTGGCTGGCTGCCGGAACGCGCTCCGGACAAGCCTGCGCCAGCGCGCCAAGCAGCACGTCGACGATGCGCTGACTGGTTTCCACATTCCCGCCAGCCACTGGAGCAGGTGGTAGAGCGTTAACAACCGTGCCAGGCGGAGCAATCACTTTGATCGGCGCAAGGCAGCCGGCGTTGTTCGGCGTATCCAGGCCGAGCAGACAGCGGAAAACGTAATAGACGGCGGAGAGCGTGATTGCCTCCACCGCGTTGACGCTGCCCTGCTGCTGCGGCGCAGAGCCGGTGAAGTCTACCACCGCCTCCTCGCCGGCGATCGTCACGGCCACGCGGATGGGGACAGGCGCTTCGGTCACGCCGTCATTATCGAGGGCGTCCTCGAAACGGTACGTTCCGTCAGGCAGGGAAGCCAGCAGACGGCGTGTCAGTCGTTCGGTATACGCTAAGAGTTGTTCCATGGCCTTACTCACCTCATCCAAGCCGTAGCGGGCTACCAACTCCAAGAAACGTTCTGCCCCGCGCCGGTTGGCGGCTATCTGCGCCAGTAGGTCGCCGCGCCGCTCCTCCGGCGTGCGGACGTTCGCCAGGATGAGTTGCAGAATATCCTCGTCCACCTTGCCGCAGCGCGCCAGTTTGACCGGCGGCAGAATCAGCCCCTCCTGGTAGATTTCGCGCGCCACCGGCATCGAACCGGGCGTCATCCCACCTACATCGGCATGGTGGGCGCGGGAAGCGACAAAACCGATGAGTACCGGAGAACAATCAGGTTCAACAGACCTTCCGACTTCTGGTTTTTTGTGGTTCTCGCTGCCCTCGTTGGGCTTGGTGGTGAAAAAAACCGGCGAGACCATCGTAATATCCGGCAAATGTGTGCCGCCGTGGAAGGGATCGTTCAACACGATAATATCGCCAGGGTGCAGAGCGCCACGGAAACGTTCCACCGCCGCCTGCACCGAGAGCGGCATGGCCCCCAAATGCACCGGGATATGCGCCGCCTGGGCAGCCAACCGTCCTTGAGCGTCGAACACAGCACAGGAAAAATCGCGCCGCTCTTTGATATTGGGCGAGTAGGACGATTTGCGCAGGACTGTCCCCATCTCCTCGGCAATGGCGGCGAAAAGATGCTTGAAGATTTCGAGTTGGATAGGATTATAACTCACGAACCCACCTCGATGAGTAGATTAGCAAACTCATCCACCACAGCGCAATCGGACGGCCCTAACAGGACAGTGGTATCGGCGCGGACAATCACTGCAGGACCCGTCAGCCGGTTGCCCGGCCGAAGCGCCTCAGCGCGGTAGAGCGGTGTGGGCAGGAGACCCTGCTCAAAGAGCACTTCCCGCGTCCCTAGGCGCGCTGCTTCCGGATCTGGCCCCTCCAGCGGCTGCCGGACAAGAGGCGGGGCCGCAGTCAAACCAATAGCCCGCACCCGGAGGTTGACCACCTCAACCGGCGCGTTTGTATCTGCGTATCCATACTGACTAAAATGCCGGCTGTGAAAGTCCATGTACACCGTCTTGCTAAATGGAACAATCAATTCGTAAGACTGGCCACGATAGCGCATATCCAGAAGACACTCAATCCGGATATCAGCTTCCAAGACGCCCTCAGCCAGCAAATCGCAGCGGCCACGTTGTACGAGCGGCTCAAAGCGGGCAGCAAGTTCATCCACAGGCGTCGCATCGGTGAGCATGACCGTCAGGGTATAGTCTTTCACCACATCAGCAGCCAGCATTCCAAAGGCAGAGAGGGTAGATGCCAGTGGGGGAACCAGGACGCGACGGATATCCAGGGCACGCGCTAGGTCCGTGGCATGCAATCCGCCTGCGCCACCGAAGGAAAGCAACGTGAAGGCACGCGGGTCGCGGCCACGCTCGACCGAGATCACGCGTAGGGCACGTTCCATATGGGCATTGGCAACGGCAACTACGCCGAGAGCAGCCTGTTCGGCGGTCAAACCGAGTTCACGCCCCAGGCGCTCTAGAACGGCGTAAGCACGGCCGTACTCCAACGGCATCTCGCCGCCGAGAAAATGCTCCGGCGGAATGCGCCCCAGGACGACGTTAGCATCGGTAACCGTGGGCTGGTCACCGCCGCGCCCGTAGCAAGCCGGGCCGGGATCTGCACCTGCCGATTCGGGACCGACACGTAGCGCTCCGCCTGCATCCACGCGAGCTATTGAACCACCTCCTGCCCCAATGGTGTGAATATCCAGGAGCGGAACACGAATCGGATACCCGCCAACAGTAGCTTCGGTGGTGAGTTGCGGTTTTCCATCAATCAAGGAGACATCGGTGGATGT
>JANWWB010000255.1 GCA_025056515.1 Anaerolineales bacterium | reverse complement strand
ATGCCACCTTCTCGCTTGCAAGCGGGGAAATCATGGGATTGGCGGGCGAATCCGGCTGTGGCAAGACTACTCTCGGACATAGTCTCATCGCCCTGTACCCGCCGATGAAATACGTGCGCGGCTCGGTGAAACTCAAGGGTCAGGAATTGCCCATCTGGGATGGGGAAAAAATGAACGCTTATCGTTTTCGACATATCTCCCTCATCCCGCAATATGCCATGAACGCGCTCAATCCGATCCGCAAAATTGGGAAAATGATCTCCGAGTTGCTTGCCGCCAAGGGTGTGAATTATCAGGACGTCCTCCCTAAACTCCGCGAACGCCTTGAGATGGTGCGACTGCCTCCTGAAGTTTTGAACATGTATCCGATTGAACTTTCGGGGGGCATGAAACAGAGGATGGTGATGGTCCTTTCCACCTTGCTGGACCCCGACCTGCTGATAGCCGATGAAATCACCTCGGCGTTGGATGTCGCCAGCCAGAAGGCAGTCGCTGAGATGTTGGTAAAGTTTCGCGATACAGGTTGTGCCGGTAGTATCGTCTTCATCACCCATGATATTTCCGTCCTTTACCAGATTGCCGATAGCATTTTGATTATGTACGCCGGTCAATTGGTAGAAAAGGCGCCAACCGAAAGTATTATCTCGGCTGCTCGGCATCCGTATACGCAACTGTTAATTGCTTCGTTGCCGAAGATTGGCGTTCGCTACGCCGAGCGCCGCCTCACTGGCATCCCAGGACGCCCACCTCTTTTGCTGAACCCGCCGGAGGGATGCCGTTTTCGCGAACGTTGCCCGTTCGCCTTTGAAAAATGTCGGGAAGTACCTCCTTTTATCGAGATTCGACCCAATCACTTCGTAGCATGTTGGAAGGAGACTCCTGATGCTTAGGTTGCAAAACGTCTCCAAAATCTATCGTATCGGTGCTTTCGGAGGCAAGGAACTCCACGCTGTGAGCGGGGTGAGCTTTGAGCTGCCCGCAAAGATGATTGTGGCGCTGATCGGCGAAAGCGGTAGTGGAAAAAGCACAATCGGCAAGATGATTTTGCGCCTCACACCGGTTTCGAGCGGAAAAATCGAATTTGAAGGACAGGATATCGCCCTGCTAAAAGGCGCGGCGCTAAAGAATTACTATCGCCAAGTACAGGGGGTCTTTCAAGACCCATTCAGTTCCTATAACCCCATTTTCAAGGCAGACCGCATCTTTGAAATTGTGCATCGGCAGTTCTTTCCACACATCAACGCCAATGCTTGGCAAGAGAAAGTCGAGAGAACGCTCTGGGAAGTGGGTCTGAATCCGGAGCACGTCTTGAACAAATATCCTCATCAGTTAAGCGGTGGGCAATTGCAACGCTTTCTTGTCGCACGCGCCCTTCTGTTGGACATTCGCTTGCTGATCGCCGATGAAATCATCAGCATGCTCGATGCTTCCACCCGGATCGATGTGCTTAATTTACTCAGCGATTTGAAGTCGCGCGGTCTGTCGGTTCTGTTCATTACCCATGACCTGTCCCTCGCCAATTACCTCAGTGACCGAGCTGTTATCCTATATCGCGGTTGTATAACCGAGATGGGAGCAACTTGGAAAATCTTTCAAGCGCCACTCCATCCGTATACGCAAATGCTCATCGAGGCTGTTCCACGCATAGATAAAAAGTGGACTCCGGGCTTAAACGTCGAAGCCAATCACATTCCTACACAACAGGTGACCGATTGTCCTTACCGCTTGCGCTGCCCTCTGGCTGATCGGCAATGTCTGCAACGTCCTCCCCTGGTTGAGATTGAACCCGACCACCAAGTTGCTTGTTGGAAAGTCGAAAAGCGCGGCTGAATCGCCGTTCACTCTTTGTCCCTGGAGCAAACTTATGCGTTTTGGTTACTTTGATGACGAACATCGAGAGTACGTGATCACACGTCCCGATACCCCTTTACCATGGATTAACTACCTAGGCTGCGAAGACTATATTGCCATCCTCTCCAACACAGCAGGCGGCTACTCATTTTTTCGTGATGCACGCTTGCGTCGTCTAACCCGTTATCGCTACAACAACGCCCCCTTGGATATGGGCGGTCGCTATATTTACCTGCGCGATGAGAGCTATCCTTCGGCGCCGCCTCTCGTTTGGTCACCGACCTGGATGCCGGTGCGGGCGCCGCTTGATGGGTATGAATGTCGCCATGGTCTCGGATATACAATCATCCGCTCCCGCAAAGCAGGAATAGCCGCTCAGGTGCGCTACTTTGTCCCTTTGGGCGCGACTTTGGAAATCTGGGAGCTGACCTTGACGAATGAACGGGCTGTGCCGGCCTCACTCTCCGTCTTTGCCGGTGTGGAATTCGCCCTTTGGGATGCGCTTGACGATGCCACGAACTTTCAGCGCAATTACTCAATAGGAGAAGTGGAGGTCGATTTTCCCGCCGCTGCGCCTGCGCTAAAGATTGGGGGCGTGATTTACCACAAAAGTGAGTATCGAGAACGGCGCAATCATTTTGCTTTCTTTGCTTCTTCAGAACCCTTGACCGGCTTTGACACCAGTCGAGAAGCTTTCTTAGGTCCCTATCGGGGATGGGACTCTCCGCAAGCGGTCGAGATGGGGCAGACTTCGCAATCGATTGCACACGGTTGGCAACCTATCGGGGCGCATCATATTCGCCTGGATTTGCCCGCCGGTGAAAAGAAACAAATTCTCTTCGTGCTCGGTTATCACGAAAATCCGCCTCAGGCCAAGTTTTCTCCCCCCGATTCGCAAACGCTCAATCGAGAGACAGTGCTACCGTTGATCCAACACTATTTGAACCCCGCTGTTGTCCAGGATTCGTTGAAGGCACTCCAACACTATTGGGAGAACCTGCTTGGGAAATTCACCATCCATACTCCCGATATACACACCAATCGCATGGTCAACATCTGGAATCCGTACCAGGTCATGACCACGTTCAATTTGAGCCGCTCTGCTTCGTATTTCGAAAGTGGCATCGGGCGAGGCATTGGTTTCCGCGATGCGAATCAGGACTTGCTCGGTTTTGTATATCTCCAGCCCGAACGCGCCCGTCAGCGGATCTTTGACTTGGCTGCAACCCAGTTGCCAGATGGCGGGGCCTATCATCAATATCAACCCCTCACCAAGCGCGGTAATCACGAAATCGGTTCGAACTTCAATGATGATCCGCTCTGGCTCGTCCTTTCCACCGCTGCATATCTCAAAGAAACAGGGGATTGGAGCATCCTGGAGGTTGAAATCCCCTACGACCATCAACCGAAGAGCGAAACACCGCTCTTGGAACATCTTCAGCGAGCGATTGGTTATACGCTCGAACGCCTCGGTCCTCATGGTTTACCCCTCATTGGCCGCGCAGATTGGAATGATTGTCTCAACCTGAACGCTTTTTCAGATACCCCTGGTCAGTCGTTTCAAACGGTCCCGATTCGAGAAGGCAAAGTGGCCGAAAGTATTTTCATTGCCGGCCTCTTTATCCTAGCCTGCCGGGAAATGGCCGAGCTCCTCCGACACGCCGAAGGTCACCTCTCTTTGGCAAAGTTTGCTCTGCGTCCTAGAGAATTTTATCTGCAAGCCGCCCAGGAGATGGAAAAGAGGGTTTGGGAATACGGTTGGGATGGTGCATGGTTTCGTCGTGCGTACGATAGTTATGGTCAGCCGCTCGGCTCTCTGGAAAACCGCGAAGGGCAGATCTTTATCGAACCACAGGGAATTTGTGTCATGGCCGGCCTGGGCTTGGAAGACGGACGCGCTCAACAAGCGCTTGACGCTGTGGCGGAGCATCTTGCCACGCCGCACGGCTTATTGCTGCTCCAACCCGCTTTTAGCCGCTACTACCTTCATCTCGGTGAAATTTCTTCTTATCCACCTGGTTATAAGGAGAATGGTGCCGTCTTTTGCCACACCAATCCCTGGATCATCATTGCCGAAGCTATGCTTGGACGTGGCGATCGCGCTCACGATTATTACCTGCGAATTAACCCTTCTGCGCGAGAGGAGATCAGCGAAATCCATCGTTGCGAACCCTATGTCTATGCCCAAATGATTGCCGGTAAGGATGCCCCTACCTTTGGGGAAGCCAAAAACTCTTGGCTGACCGGAACGGCCTCTTGGAGTTTGGTCGCAATCAGTCAATGGATTCTCGGTATCCGTCCCGAATACGGAGGGCTGAGGATTGACCCCTGTATTCCTCATCACTGGGATGGGTTTGAAGTACAACGTTCCTTCCGTGGCGGTCTTTATCGGATTCATGTCTACAACCCTATACACTGCTCGCGCGGCGTCAGTCGCATCTTGCTCAACGGTCAACCGCTTGAGACCACGCTTCTGCCGCCCTCACCTGGAAGCGTACAACATGTTGAAGTCTGGTTAGGGAAAAAAGGAACCCAGGAGGAAAGCCGTTATGACCGCTTTTAGAAAAGGCGTCAACCTAGGAGGTTGGCTTTCCCAATATCCACAATTTGATGAGGAGCATTTCCGCACTTTTATCACCCGCAAGGACATCGAAACGATTGCCTCATGGGGCTTTGACCATGTCCGCTTGCCGATTGATTATCAAGTTCTAGAAGAAGATGCGGCGCCTGGAAAGTACCGCGAAATTGGATTTTCGTATATTGACCGTTGCTTAGAATGGTGCCGCTCGGTCGGCTTAGGCGTCATCCTCGACCTGCATCATGCCCCGGGCTATACTTTCCAAAATACGCTCCAACCCGAAACCCATCACCAGAACGTTCTTTTTGATCAACCTGCTATGCAAGAGCGCTTCATCGCGCTTTGGAAAGCGATTGTCTCTCGCTATCATGCCGTTGATTTTCCAATTGGCTTCGAGCTACTGAATGAAGTTGTCCTACCCGATAGCGCACCCTGGAACGCTCTAGCGCATCGAACCGTAGCCGCCTTGCGCACCATTTCACCAGATTCCATCATTCTCATCGGCGGCAATGCCTATAACGCTGCTTCAGAATTGAAGAACATTGCCTTATTAGATGACCCGAACGTGCTCTATACCTTTCACTTTTATGAGCCTCTCCTCTTCACACACCAACGAGCCTATTGGATGGAAATCACGCGCTCGTACACTCGAACGTTGAACTATCCCGGCGAGTTCATCGGGCTGAAAGAATTCCTTGACCAAGCGCCATCCTATCGCACTGAATTCGGTTGGTTACTCGGACGGAAGATCGATGCTTACTTACTGGCCGAGTTCCTACAGCCGGTGGATGAATTCATCCGCCAGAGCGGGCGTATTCCGTATTGTGGTGAGTATGGGGTGATTCAGATTGCGCCGGCCGAAAGTCGGCGTCGCTGGCATGCTGATTTGCTTGCACTCTTCCGGGAAATGGGGGTTGGTCACGCCGTTTGGTCGTATAAGGAGATGGACTTTGGCTTGGTGGACATCTTCGGTCGGCCGATTGATGAAGATCTCATCAAGATTTTGCGTGGCTCACCGGGGGAGTAGGATTGAAACCATGTCGCTCTTCCGCTTTGGGGTCTTCGCGTAGGAGTTCGATGGCATGAGGCAAGACCGGCGCGATAGTGGCCAGATTTTCCACAGCGGCCTTAGGGCTGCCGGGCAAGTTGACAATCAGTACCCGACCGCGAATGCCACAAACAGCACGTGAAAGGGCTGCATGAGGCGTGACTTTGAGGCTCTCGGCGCGCATCCACTCAGCCAGCCCGGGCGCCTCTCGTTCAATCACCTGGCGCGTTGCTTCCGGGGTCACATCGCGCGGTGAAAAGCCGGTTCCACCCGTGACGAGAATCAGATCCTGATCGGCTCGGTCAGCCCAAGAGGCAAGTGTCTCGCGCAAAACCTTGAGGTCATCTGGCAAGATAGACATGCGTATCACTTCCCAGCCTTGTGCTTGAACAAACTCTTT
>JANWWB010000222.1 GCA_025056515.1 Anaerolineales bacterium | reverse complement strand
CAAGATAAACCCAATGTCTTTGGGATACATGATTTGCGTCTGACGCTTCAAGTCAACCAGGATATCGGCCAACGAGGGTTGGAGCAAGAAGAAGGGGCTTCCCTGATGGCTGAAGACCTGACTTCCCCAGGGTTTACCGATGAGGTCATCGTGATTGAGCACGCCGCGATGCGTATGCAACACGCCGCCTGGGGTCAGCGTAATGATGTAGTACTTGTGACGCAGACCGACGAGAAGTGCTAGGTCGCCAGCTTGGGCATGAGTCGAAGACAGATTCCAAGGCATAGCTTAGGGTAGCAAGGTTTTTACAAAGAACTCTGTAATCGCATTGTAGCACATCACACGGTTAGCGTACTTTAGAACGTCGTGCCCCTCATCTTCGAAGATGAGCAATTCTACTTGTTTCCCTTTGGCGCGCAGATCGGCGACCAAGTCTTCCGATTCCCGGGCGACCACGCGCGGGTCATTGCGCCCTTGGATGACAAGCAGCGGACAGGCCAAGCTAGCGAGATAAGTTTTGGGCGAACGCTCGGTCAAGAAGGCGCGTCCTTCAGGCGTAGCCGGATCACCCAGCGCAATTTTGAAATACGGCTTCCAGGTCTCCGGGATACGCTCGGAGAAGGTCAGCAAGTCGTAGGGTCCAAACATATCACAGGCGGCTTTCCAAAGTTCAGGATGACGACCAACCAACATCAGGGTCATATAACCACCGTAAGAGCGCCCGACAACCGCAGCGCGGCTCACATCCAGACGAGCATCCTTCGGTAAGACTTTGGTCATGGCGTGAACATGATCAAGGCGGTCTTTACCACCCCAATCACGATCTACCTGCTTGGTATAAGATAAGCCATAGCCGGTTGAACCTCGCACGTTAGGGACAAAAACCGCAAAACCGCGCAAGGTCAAGAATTGAATCAGCGGCATGGAGAACCAGGCAAAGTCGGGGCGTTCCTGACTCTGCGGACCACCGTGGATATAATACACGAGCGGGCGCGGACCGCTCAACCCAAGTTCTGGCGAAGGGAGGTAAAGCCGTGCCGAGATGCGTGTCCCGTCAAACGAAATAAACGAAGCATCCTCGCCCTTGGAAAGTAGAGACTCCGGAATGCCCAGAATGCGCTCTTCGGTGTGCATCACGATGACATCCCGTTCTTTCCCCTCAATGGTGTAGATTTGGGTTGGGCTTGTCGCTGTGGAGAAGGAGATGACAAAACGGTCTTTAGACTTATCATAATGCCAATCGGCCAAGACTCCGTCAGCTAAGTCGCCTTCGCCGACCAAGACATGACGTAGGGATAGAAGGCGCTTCTCTTCATTGAGGACAGCCTCATACAGCCAAGAACAGCCATCAATATTGAACTGCACCGCATAGCGCGCCCCCTTGAGATGTCGGATTCCTTCCAACTCTCCGACTCCTCGGTGTTGAACGCCTTCCACCTTAACCGGTTCCACATGGTTAGGGCGCTCTAAGCTGATCAGACCAGGGCTATATGTATCCTCAAACAAAGCAGAAGAAATTAACACATTGGTTTCCGATGGCGTCCAGTTGATGCTTTGTAGGCCATTGAGCGGAACAACCTCCCCCTCGGCGCGTTGTTCAAGGGGTTTTCCGAGCAAGAGAGTCTTGCTTCCATTCTCCCAGAGATAGAGGACAGAATCACCCACGGTGTATCCATCCACCAAAAAAAGACGTCGATGGTTCGAATCCGGCGCACTAGGATAGGCCCCCCACTCAGATTCATCCAATTTCTCCAACCGACCTGTGCGTAGATCGCCACGATAGGTCTCGTGAAGCGAGCGATCGCGTCGTTCAGCGCTGAAATAGGCTAGATTCTTCTCCGGCTCGCATTCGAGCAAATGCACACGATAGCCGGCAAAGTAGTTATCGAAGGCAGGTTCAGGATAACCGCCATCGATTGGAATCAGCATCGGCTGGTAATTCTCATCCCCATCTCGGTCCAACATGACCAAGATTTTGTCAAGTAAGGGAAAGACATAAAACAGATAACCACCTACCAGGTGGGGATTTTGCAGAGCCAGATCGGGCGGCAGGAGCGGCTCAGGAACCGAACCGCCGTAGTGCATCGCATAGAGGCTCAACTTCCCCGATAGGTTGCTGACAAAAAAGATGCGATCACCAACCAGCTGAGGGGCAAGATGCAAGCGAGCAGAGAGAAAAGACTCAACGCGATAAGCCATGACTATCTCCTCATCGTAGTTCTTGGTAAGAAAATCGTATCCTTGCGAGGGCAGATGCTTTCCGACCAAAACAATCTCTATATGCTGTGTTGCAACCATACAGTATTGTATCACTGTGAGGCGGCGCAGCCACCGAAGCACTCTTCCAGCTTATTCGGAGGATAGCGCTAGGCCTGGGCTTTGCCACCTCCAAAGGCTCATTACGACCTCTTTGAGTTTTTCAGATCTTTGCAACAGAACAATCTCTAAAAGCAAGCCGAACACAACCAAACTTGCTGTTCAAGCCAAAGTGCACAAAACACTTACTCCATTCCCCGCTTCGATAGTGTCCCTTGGGTTGAAGTTAGTGCACAACGCAAAGCGCAACGAGGGTATCTTACAGGGCACAAGGCAAAACGAGCAAGCCTGTGTAGAAGCGGTGGGATTGCAAAGAATTATACCGTCCTGCGACACGAGCATCCAAGTCAATTCTCAAACGAAGTTCAGACACGAGTTAGGCAAAAACCCTTGGAAGCACTTGAAAGATGTCTGACAGCAGTTTGACGGTGGCAGGCCATTCAATTGGCCATGGTCAACTTAAGCGCTGCGACTCGTATCATAGTTTTTCTAAAAAATCCGCTTCGCACGTCTAGAAGAGCAAGGATTTACGCCTTCGTATCCCCCTGGGGAACAGAAGAACAGCTCGTATCGTCTGCCAAAATCCGCTTAATCTCAGCCTGACTTTGGAGGATTCGAAACGACACTGCCCCTACTAACAACGGAAACCAAAAAGTTACAGCGCGATAGACAAGCGTAATAAGCACTGCCGCTGCCCACGGGACACGCAGACCAGTTAACGCTACCGGCATAATGCTTTCGACTACCCCTACACCAGACGGCGTTGGAGAAACAATAAAAAACAAGTAAGCGATGCTAAAACCGCCAACCAGTGTACCAACTGAAAAAGGCGTCCCAAGAGCAAGAAACGTAAACGCAAGAACACAAATCAAGAGTGCCTTGTTATTGAGCGCAAAAAGAAATGGCCAGAGCAATTGGCGTGGCTTCTTACGCAACATCGCTACCCCTTCGGCCACTTCTTGAGCAAAATAATATGCATATGAAACATCGAGATATTCTCGATGCAAAAAGGGATAAAGAAGGCGATTAACCAACCTCGCCAGCCAGACCAGGACACGTCCAAGTTGCTCTGACGAGTGATAGCCTAAATAGAGAATGAAACCAATCGCAAAAGCAATCAACAGAAGGATAGCACTGGCAGTAATTTCCCCACCATTCAGGTTATTGCGTCGAAACAAGACAATTAAGCCAAGAGCTAGAACGGCCAAAAAGGCCGCATAATCATAGAGCACATAGAGCACCCCTACCACCGTCACCCGACCAGTCGGCTGATTACGCTGCCGAGCCGAATCTAGAAAAATCGCCATACCTCCAAGACCGGCGCTAGGGGCAATGACGTTCACAAAATTGGCCGCGCTTGCTAGCAACAAAAGGCGCAAGCGGCTTTCCGGAATATCCATCAGCCGATATAAAGCCGCATAGGTGATAGCCACGTTGTAAAGCCAGATACACTCAAAGAAAAGCGCAACCGAAAGGAAAATCGGATTGCTCCGCTCAAGCGTGTGCACAACACCTTCCAGCTCCGAAAAGCTCAAAAAGACAAAAACAACGGCCAGAAAGAGAATGAGCAGGAAAATAAATTTGCGCATGGGCACATTATACGCCAGCAAAAACGCTCCTGTAGAGGGAAATCTACAGGAGCGCTTGTTTTCGTTTTATGTCTGAGTTTGAAGCGAAGCTAAATGAAAAGCCGAAAGGACTATTCGTCGCGCCGTCCAAGGCCGCTGACCAGGCTAACGTAGTAGAGCAGCTGCAAAAGCGCCGTAGCCAGACCGGCAACATAGGTCAGAGCCGCAGCGTTTAAAACCTGGCGAACGCCACGTTGCTCTTCTTCCGTTTGAATTAAACCGGTCTGTGTCAGGAGAGCCATCGCCCGTCGAGAGGCATCCAGTTCCACCGGCAAGGTCGCCAAGGCAAAAACCGCACCCCCCGCAAAGGCCAACACGCCCAGCCAAGCAACTTGCACCCCAAAGGCAGCACCAGAAGCAGCCAGGAACAATCCGACCATAATCAGAATCCACCCCAAGTTTGAACCGATATTCACCATCGGAACCAAGGCCGAGCGAAATCGCAAGGGGAAGTAACCTTCGTAATCTTGCAAAGCATGCCCAAGTTCATGCGCAGCGACTGCCAATCCAGCCACCGAAGCGCCCTCGGCAACCGAGCGCGATAATCGCAACACTTTGTCCTGAGGGTCATAGTGGTCAGTCAATTCACCGGCCACACCCTCCAACCGGATCCCATATAACCCGCTGCGCGCAAGTAAGCGTTGCACCGCCTCGTAACCAGTGATGCGGCTGCGCACCGGCACTTGCGACCAGCGCGAATAAGCAGATCGCACATACCATGAAGCAAGCAACATCAAGACAAATGCCGGAAGCATGTAAAAGAGATAGTTAAGATCCCAAAACAACATTTTGACCTCCTCCTACCAATACTCCCTTAGGGATTCAGAATCAGTTTGATGGCGGCATCCAGTTGTGGGTCAATTCCCGCCTCCTCTTGTTCGAGGGTACGTTCGATCACCACATCGGGGGTCAAACCGGTATCCTGGATTGTTCGGTTATTCGGCGTCAGCCATCTGGCGATTGTAATACGCGCTGTTCCGCCGTTGGAGAGCGGCACCAAAGTCTGCACCGTCCCCTTGCCAAACGTAGTCACGCCGACCAGCTTGGCGCGCTTATAATCCTGTAAGGCACCGGCGACTAGCTCTGAGGCCGAGGCCGAATGCTCATTGACTAGCACCACCACCGGCAGCTTGGGGTCCGTAGCCAAACCACCACCCAAGACGCGATACTCTTTCCGTTCGCCATTGCCGTATTCCTCATACCAGACGACACCGCTGGAAAGGAATTCCGAAGCCACCTGACGCGCCGCCGTGGTGTAGCCCCCTGTGTTATAACGCAAGTCAACGATGATGCCACGTGGGTCCTGTTTGAGTAAATCGCCTAAAATTTGATGGAATTCGCTCCCTGTATCATCGCCGAAGAGATTGATAACGATATACGCAATGTTCTGGTCAAGCATTTTACCTTCGACGCTCGGGATGACAATATGTGCACGCGTCACGGTGACATCAAATGGCTCCTCCACGCCGGGACGCAAAATCGTTAAAGTGACTTGTGTCCCTGCCGGGCCGAGCACCTTCAAGCGCACCATCGCCGGGTCGAGACCCGTAACATCCTCGCCGTCTACAGCGATAATCTGATCGCCCGTCTTGAGACCGGCGGCCTCGGCAGGTGAACCGGGAATGGGACGCACGATTGTCAAGAATTCAGCATCGGTGTTTACGTAAGCGCCAATGCCCTCGTATTCGCCGCTCATGTACATCTGAAAGTCGCGCGTCTGCTGCGGATCTTCATAGGCCGAGTAATCATCCGGCAGCGCTTCCATCATCCCACGCAGCGCGCCATCCACCAGGGCTTGGTCATCCACCG
>JANWWB010000167.1 GCA_025056515.1 Anaerolineales bacterium | reverse complement strand
GCAAGCGAGCGCGCAAAGAAGAACGGCCTTCTAACGCCAAAATCTCATCGCGCACAAGCCAGCGTTCCCCCTCAAAGAGACTAACCGTACGCAAATGCCGATAGCCTCGTCCACGATAACGTCCCGAGAGACGTTGCAATTCGCTAGGCAGAGTGGGGATGAGGATGCGTCGATAGGCCTGGACCCAATCCAAATACAAGAATCGCCCGGCGCGAGTCATTTGGTCTTTGCCATTGACGGTGACCGTGTTGTGATACGCCGCCGCTGTTAGGGCATTGGTCCAAGGGGGAGGTGCGTTGTACGAATAAGTGCCAGCATCGAGGGTCACATTCACACCATTTTGCCAGAGATCCAAGTGGAGTTGATCGGCGTGGGAGGGACGCGAGGAGAACTGGCCTGTGCGCAGATAAGCCCACGAGGTCTGTCCATAAAGATGGTCGCCCGGATAGCGCGTCAATTCGATGCGTTTTGGACCTCGGGCCTGTGCTCCAAACCAAAGCGACATCTCATCCCAAAGTCCAGCCGGGAATTCATATTCCAAAAAGGCGCGCGCGGCGGCATGAGCAACTGGGCGAAAATCGGAAAAGGGACAAACCGTCAAAGGAAAGATATAGGCGCCATCGTTGGCCCCCAGATTCGGGACACTGCCGGAAACAGGGTCAAGCAAAGAAAGCAACCAGTGAACAGCACGTCGCACCGCCTCAAGGGTAAGCGCCGGCCACATACCATGTGTTGCTTCCACCAGGGTATGCACCCACAAGACGACCTGAAGCATCAGGCGATGGTAATTGGTGGAATGTTGCGCATATTCGCCATATGAGTCAATCTGAGTCTGCAGGCCATCATTGAGCCATCGCCAGCCTTGCAGGCGCCAGCGGGCGGCTGAGGGGTGTTTGGGAAGAAGGACACCCGCCGTAAACAACGCAGCGGCTTCGGTGAGCAAGTGGTTGTTGTGTTGGGCGCGCGCATAAAGCAGGGTTGGCGGGATGCGAGCGGCGTGAATTGCTAGCATCTGGGCCAACTGTGCCTGACGTTCGGCGGTTGAGGCGCGAGCCGAAGCAAAAATTTGTCCACTCCACGCCAAAGCCATTAAGCGCAATGCAACTTCCTGACCATTCATCCAGTGCGGTCACTGATAGGGGGGATTGGCACAGACAAAAGTTTCAAAATAGCGCCAAAAAGCTTCGGCGTAGCGTTCGTCTCCGGTCAGATGATAAGCGCGTCCCAAAGTAAACGCCCAACCAAAGCGCGCCGGCTCCCAGAGCCATTTGATGTCGGGGAGCGTTTCGGGCAGGCACGCTCGACCTATTTCATAATCGCTCCAATGAGCTAAAGAGGGTGGGGTGAGAACCAAGTCGGTCGGCAATGCGCCGAATAAGCGTACACGCCCCGCGACAATTTCATCGGCTTCGGCCAACAAACTCCGCAAGCCTGTCTCCCCGAGAACATCGAGGAGAGTCTGACGCTCAGGCATGGGAAAGACAGGTCGCAGAGCGCCGCTCGGTGCCAGGCCGGTCTTCTTCCAAGAACGCTCTCGCCAGCGGTAAAAACCGCTCCACAGAGCCAACCGATACAGCCCATAAAGCCCCACTTGTTGCGGACCAAGCCAGCGCAAGGCTTTCAAGGCAATCAGCAAACGCCGCATTGGATTCCCACGACTCACACTCGTCAACGCCAAAGGCTGTAAGGGTCTTCGATATGGCGCTTACTGCCTGGTTCGGCCGGGTCGCGCGAGGGGTAATCGGTGATAACAGTCGGGCGAGGGCTGATGACGCGTGCATGGTCCGGAACCGAACGCAAGACAACCGCTCCTGCGCTGACAATGACATCCGAACCAATCGTAATATCCCCAATGACAATGCTCCCCGTGCCGAGCATCACGCGATCGCCCAGACGCGGCGCTTTCGTCGGGTTGAAGCCATTCAGCGCAATCGAGACATTCTGATAGAGTGTGCAAAAATCGCCGATTTTCGCCAGGCGAGTCACGATGATATTTTGTGGATGAGGCAAGCGCAAACCGCGGCCGATTTCAGCATCTCCGGGAATGATGGAGGTGGCAATCACCCACTGAAAGATAGATCCCAAAAAGCGCGTGAGATACCAAATTAAGGTCAGCGGGTTACGCGGACGATAACAATTTCGGTAAATAAATTGCTCCCAGCGAATTTCTAGCAGGAGGAGCATGCTGCGTAAGCGATCAAAGGTAATGCCTCGGTTGATGTGCCAATCCCACCAGACCAAGGAGAAAAATTCTTTGAGAGACATGCCTTTCGGGCGTTCTGTCATCGGATGTGCTTGACCTCCACAAGAGACTACTCATGACGGAATTGTAAACAGTAGTGATGAAAAGTATTGCTCACCCAAGCTGACCCCAGCCCATACGGGGCCAAGCGCTGATTATCCTGACACCAAATTCGCTCATCCTTGAGGGTATAGATGCGTCCGAGTTCGCGTCCCAAGTCCCACGCCAAAGGGTACATCCGTCCACCCTTTTTGACATTTTTGACTATCACGGTCAAATAGGCTTTAGGCCGCAGGAGAGGTTTGAGGCCAGCGTAAATGTTGACCAGTTTTTCCAAAAAGGTCTCGTAATCATGGATATTCCCTAGGTCATTCGGATCATCAGAATAGAAGACATCCAGACCAGGAGAAGAGCGGCGTTTTTTCTGTGTTTCTGCTCCACGGGCATGAAGCATATCCCAATACGGCGGCGAGGTCAGGACGTAATCGCAGATGGGCAAGCCATAGGCAGTGGCCTGGGCCGCATCGCCGATGATGACCTCGGCAGTCAGCGAGGCGGCAGCATCGCCAAGCGCCAGGCGTTCTTCCTGCACCAATTGCTTAGCTATGGCCGCATATTTAGGATTCAATTCGATACCGTAAGAATGACGCCCGGCGCGCAGGGCGGCAATCAGGGTGGAACCGGTGCCAACCATCGGGTCAAGGACAATTTGGCCGCGTTTGGTGAAGAACTCAATAAATTCTTGCGCCATCGTTTCAGGGAACTTGGCCGGATGGACCAATACATCCTTTCGGCGCGGAGGCGGGTTATGCACAAACCAGGATTTTTGGAACTTCAGCCAAGATTTGGGGTCGAGGTCGTTCAGTTTATTGGTCGGCATAGCGAGGATTATATCCGCAGATGGCTAAAATGAGACAGCGAGAAATTCTTAAGAGTGCACCCAAAAGGGCCGATTATCCCTGCCGTTCTTGAGCGACCACGAAAACCCGTCCGTTCTGCGACAATGCTTGCACCACCGCAAAACGCATGTGTTCAGGGAGAACGGGTCGGTGTTGAGGTACGGGTAGGGGTCATGCTTGGCGTGGGCGAGACGTACACAACCGCATAGACTCTTAGCTCCGAAAAAGAGACCAAGACAGGCGTTGCGCCTGCGGCATAGGCAAAGAATCCCAACAGTCCGGAACGGACATGAGGGTCATGCAGAACGAAGAGCAGATGGCCGTTTAGAAGGAAGCGCATTTCTGCGCCCGAAGCCCAAATCCCGATCACCACCGTCGCCGGTGCGCCAGAAGGGACATCGCCGCTGGCAACCCAGTTTTGCCTGACCTCTGTACCGACGCTGCGGACGCGTTCAATGCGAGTCATACCATTGCAATCCAAGACAAAACGATAATATGCTTCGCTTGAAGCACGCACAATCATCCCATACTGGTCGCCTGCGCGGCACAGGTTGAGGGTGGCGATTACCTCGGCATAAAAATCGGTCAGGACAGGTTCACGGCGCAAAGTGAGCAGGCGTTGAGGTCCAGAGGCCAGCGAAAGAACCAAGGAGCCGTTTTGCACTTGAGCGGCGGCCTTGCCTGGCGGCGTCAGGTCCCAGGGCGAATCAGCGTCAAAGGCATCTTCAAACAGCAAACTCCCAATTCCCGGGACCACCTCTTCGGTCGGCGCCAGCGTGACAGTTGGTCGTGGGGTGGGCGTATTGGTCGGCGGGAACCAGAGAATAGTCGGTGTCTCACTTGGAAGGGGCGGAGGCGAGGTCGGCGTGAGTACAGGAGAGAATTCAGCACAGGCAAGCAAAGCCAATAAGGCCGTCAAAACCGACAACCTTCGGACAAAGAGCGGCAAAATCGTGAGTTTCATCGCGAGCGGGTATGGCAAATGTCTAGGAACAAGTCAGACAGGCTGTTGTACAATAAAAGCGCACCTTTCTCATTCTAGCATAAAGGAGATATTTATGAGCCAAACTTCTGTGCTGGTCACCGGTGCATGCGGGGAAATTGGCCAAGCGCTTGTGCAGGCGCTGGCAGCGCGAGGCGGCTACCACATCGTCACCACCGATTTGCTTCCTTTGCCAGACGCCATTCGTCCCCTCTCGGCGGAACATGTCCAAGGCGACCTGGTCTATCGGGTCAAGCAATTCTACGACTACAATTTCGACATCATCTTTCATTTAGCCGCCTCACTCTCCTCCAAAGCAGAGGTCGCCACCGAAGAGGCACATCGCATCAATGTGGAAGGGACGATGCAATTGTTGATGTTGGCGGCCTACAAATCGGAGCGGCGTGGCAAAGCCGTGCGTTTCCTCTTTCCCAGTTCGATCGCCGCCTATGGCTTTGACAGCTTAGAGCAGAAACGCAAGGCCGGGCGTGTCAAAGAAGACGAATATAACACTCCGCACACGATGTACGGTTGTAACAAACTGTATTGCGAAAAACTCGGCTTGTATTACAGCCGCTACTATGCTCAGCGTCATCTTGACCCTAATCCACCAGTGATGTGCGATTTCCGTGCGCTGCGCTTCCCAGGCCTTATCAGCGCTTACACTGTTCCCAGCGGCGGCACCAGCGACTACGGCCCAGAGATGCTCCATCATGCCGCTCAGGGTTGTCCATATGCTTGTTTTGTACGTGAGGACACGAAAATCTCGTTTATGGCTATGCCGGACGCCATCAAGGCGATTCTCATGCTCATCGACGCACCGCGCGAGAAGCTCACGCGCACAGTCTACAACGTGGACGCATTCAGCCTGACGGCAGGAGAGTTCCGAGAACGCGCTCGGCGAGCCTTTCCTGCGGCGCAAATCACCTTTGAACCCAATCCACGTCGTCAGGGTATCGTTGATTCGTGGCCCGAGGCGTTGGACGATTCCGCCGCCCGCCGCGACTGGGGTTGGCAACCCGACTATGACGTTGACCGATTCTTCGAAGAGTATTTCTTGCCCGCAATCCGCAAGCGATACCGAACGCCCAACCGGATGTCGAAGGAATAGAAGAGCCAATCAATGCGGGAGACAATTCCCGCATGGTTACCGCTCGGAAAGATTGACCACCGGGCAATTTTGAGAAAACAGTCCATGTTGCCTCTGCGCAGGGGATAGCCTCCCTAGCCGAGGGCTTGAGAAGCCGCCCGAAGGCGGCTTATGCCCTAGATTGGCCCGCTTGAGCCGGCTCCTCAACCATGAGCCGGGGACTTCAGAGCCGAGGGCTTCAGTCTCTCGGCAGGTGTGGTCAAGAAAGGTGTCAATCCTCCAAGCAAGATTTATGCCGCGGATCTGAGCGCCGCCTTGAAGGCTTGTAACGCCTCCACCGGTGTTGGGTCCACTCCGTAGGCAATGGCCAAGTAGAAGGCGATGTAATCACCCAAGAGAAGTGTTGTCCACATTTGGGCCAGGGGTGACCGTCCTTGCGCCTCGACCATATCCTGATTGAGACCGGCCACCAGGAACGCCTGACGAGTCAGATGAACGCGTAGCCGATTGCGCGGATGGTCTGCGCCGGCTTGCAAGAAGAGAGTAATCGTCTGCGAGAGCATTTCCGGATTTTCCAAGCCGGCCAGAGCGTTGTGGTCGGCCTCGGGCAGGATTTCGAAGCCCGCACCGGCTTTAGCCAGTTCGTTGATTTGTGTCTTCCATCGTCGCGCCACAGGTGCCAAGATGCCCGCGCCATAGACATTCACCCAACGTCCAATCAATTGACCGGCCAAGCGTTTGGCCGGATTCTTGACCACTGGAACTTCGGCGCGCCAAGATTCTTGTGAGCCAAGCATGCTTTCGATCGCCTCGTCAAGTTCGGCTTGCGGATTCGGGATCAAATCCAGGCGAGAAAATAAGGCTAACAACAAGCCAAAGGAATAGCCGACAGCGGCGCGCGGCTGACCGGCATGTTCGAACTTCCATATGGGCACATGGGCGATGTGCGCGCGTTGCTCCAGCTCCCCGCCAGCACAGAGCGCCAGTAACGTACAGCCGCGCTCCAGAGCAATCTCGAAGGCATCCAGTGTCTCTTCGGTGTTGCCGGAGTGAGAAGAGGCGATCACTAGCGTCTCGCGTCCGCTCGCCCAAGCAGGCAGACCGTACTCCCGATGGACGAAAACAGGCACAGGGCAAAGAGGAGCGATATAAGCCGCCAACAGGTCGGCGCCGATGGCAGAACCGCCCATGCCAGCAACCAAGACGCGCGAGATTTCAATATCCGCCGGCAAGTCGGCCGTCTGGCCTAACTTCCAGGCCGTTTGTAACTGCTGGGGCAAGTGGTCAATTTCTTGTAACATGTTGTGCGCATCGAGCAGGCGCAGACGTTCCAGATCATCTAAGTTCATTTCTCTTTCAATCCTGTGATGAGGTCATAGAGTTCTTTGCGATTCCATCCCGATTCTTCGGCGAGACGTTTAGCCAACGCCGAAGGAGATTCGCCCAACTTTAGCCCGAATTTCAGGGCAATTTGTACATGCTCTTTGCTCCAACGATGGACAGAGGGTTCGGTGTATCCGCCCACCACCAGAGTAAACTCTCCGCGCGGCGGATTCTGGCTGAAGTGCTCGTGTGCTCCGGCAATCTCACCACGCCAGATTTCTTCATGGACTTTTGTCATCTCACGAGCAACGGCAATTGGCCGATTGCCTAAAACGTCCAACAAATCCCGCAAAGAGGCCAGCAATCGGTGAGGTGCTTCAAGAAAGATGAGGGTATAAGGTAATTTAACCAACTCTTGCAAGAAGGCGCGGCGTTCTTTTGTTCTGCGAGGCAGATAACCGAGATACAAGAACGTCTTGGTCGGCAAGCCAGAGGCCACTAAGGCTGCCAAAGGAGCTGAAGGACCTGGGATGGTCGTGATAGCATGTCCTGCCGCTAGCACAGCTTGCACCAGTTCATAGCCAGGGTCGTTGATGCCGGGCATCCCAGCATCGGAAACAAGCGCCACATCTCCGGTCTTGAGCGTCTCGAGGATAGCATCCAATTTGGTTAGTTTGTTATGCTCAAAGTAACTGGTGAGGGGAGTATGAATGTCAAAATGAGACAGCAATTTACGCGTCTGACGCGTGTCCTCAGCAGCAATGAGCGCAACTTCCCGCAAGATGCGTACCCCACGCGGCGACATATCCTCAAGATTACCAATTGGAGTAGCAACCAGATAGAGTGTACCCATATAAGCTCACTTCGGAGACAAAACAAGGGAAGAGGAGCCATGTCCTGCCACCGCTAGGCATGATTGAGCAAACTTCGCAACTCGTCCAAGGCAGCTTGGGGATGAGTAAAGTGAATGCCCGACATGCCCACCACACGCGCCGCTTCAACGTTGACAAGCATATCGTCAATGAACACCGACTCGTCTGCTTGTGCATCTAACTCCTGAAGCGCCAACAGATAGATGCGCGGGTCCGGCTTCATCAAACCAACCTCGGCTGAAATGATCATCCGATCAAAAACATCTGCAAACCCCTGCCGGGTGATCCAAGCACGCAGGCCTGACCACGCATTGCTGATGAGGCCAATTTTGTAGTTGGGACGTAGGGAACGTAAGAAATCGAGCCAAACCGTGTCGAGACGGTCACCGGCAAAGAAATCAGCGATGATATGGTCCGCTTCTGAAGGCGGTAAACGCAAGGACTCAGCAACCGCGCGCCAATGTTCTTCTTCCGGTATTTTTCCCAGGGAGGCGAGTCGACTGCTTTCGCTCTCAAAAACCACACGTTCTAATTCCTGTTCGCTCATTCCCAGTCGTTCGGCAGCTTGGCGGCGAGGCGAGCGGTCTTCGGTGCGAACCAAGACTCCGCCAAAGTCAATCAAGATCGTCCGTATCGTCATCTCCGGTCACCGGTTGTAGAGAAAGCAGAAGTAACGCCTACCTCTTGCTGATGGTCAGCATCGGCGCGCTCGGCCTGCTCCAACAAAGCTCTCCACTGAGGCAGAGCACTCTCAAACCGTTTTCTCTCCACGCGATTGGCGCGGCGACATTTCGGGCAGTGAGCGTCAAAATATTTTTGCTGACGACGTTCCATCTGTTGCAACGCAGCCAAAATTTCTTCTCGGCTAAGGGCAAACAGGGTACGACAATAAGTGCACGTCACTTGCATTATAGTTCTCCTCCGAGCCGACCATTAAAGACGGCAACTTCGGTCAAGCCTCTTCCTCGAACCTTTCTGACCAGCCTTATTTTACCCGATTACTTTTCGAAGTTGAGGTACAATCAATTCAATGAACGAGAATCAATACCTCCCTGAGCCAGCGCGTTTGAGTGTTCTGGTTGCCATTTTGCTCCTGACATTTGCTCTCGAACGCGTCTTGAACATGCCGCAGGAGACTCTCTCTCTCCCTCTCTTTGGTTTTGTCTGGACCATACCGGTTGGGCTAGGAACTATCCTTTCGTCCTTGGCTGCAATCCTAACCGCCATCGGAACCGATTGGCTGCTGCGCAGTCATCCCAACTTTGAGCTTGGTAAGGCACGCGGACACTGGTTATTGCCGATTCTAAGCGTGCTGACCTTAGGCGCGTTTCTCAATTCTCTCACCGAGACTTACATGTGGTGGCTGGCCTTCGGGATAGGTGCCCTGTTAATTGCTCTAGTCCTGACAGCCGAATTCATTGCGCTTGAGCCTACCGATGCACGCTATCCCATAGCAGTTGCCGGTTTGACCGTCTTAGCCTTTGCGCTGTTCCTCATCCTAACCGTTTCGGTGCGTGCCTCCGGATGGCGTTTGTTCCTTGTTGCACCGTTCTTGTTCACCGCCGGTTTCCTGGTTAGTCTGCGCACGCTCCACTTGAGATTGGGAGAACGTTGGGAAACGCCTTGGGCCATCGGGATTGGGCTGGTAACTTTGCACCTGGGCGCCGCTTTGCATTATTGGCCGCTTACTCCTCTGCAGTATGGATTGGCGCTACTGGCTCCGGTCTATGCTTTGACGATACTCTCCGTTTCCTTGGCCGATGGGTTACCGTTTCGTGTGGCTATTGTCGAACCGGCAATCATGGGCGCAGTTTTGGCGAGTTTGCTTCTTTGGTTCCGCTGACATGCAACGAAACAAGGAAATAGGGGTTTTAGATTGTGCCCCCGAGATTTGAGGACCTCAACCTAGAAAAAATCTTGAAAAACCTGAGCGGCAGCCGGCCTAGAGCAAGGTCAAACGTTGGAGCCCAAAGCACCACCACAAACCACTCTGCACGTTCTTCCTTATTCACGCCAAATAAGCCCAACAGGATAGAGGTCGGAGGTTGAGCCATACCAACAGGACAGCAAAAGCATCTTCTCAATCTCATTCCACGAGGAAGCCGATGAGCATACTCCTGAACATAGGTATTTTATTGGTCTCCTATTTGATGGGTTCCATTCCTTTTGGTTTACTGTTTGTTAAACTCATTCGCGGGATTGACATCCGGCTGGTAGGAAGTGGGCGAACTGGC
>JANWWB010000109.1 GCA_025056515.1 Anaerolineales bacterium | reverse complement strand
TGCATCCGTCCTCATCCCAGCCCCTGAGCTCCGCAAAACAGTTGTGGTTGCCCTCTACAAGCTCGCCAACGACTTTAGCGTCCCGTGGGGCTACTTCGCCGCCGGCGGCGTGTTGGTCATTATCCCCGTCTTGATTGTTTTCCTCTTCTTACAACGCTACCTGGAAGGCGGGCTAACCCTCGGCGGCGTCAAGGGCTAATGCGCTCGCCATCTCCCCAAACTTCCGTGCCCGACAGCGCTCCTGTCGGGCATTCTATCGAAATGCCACTATGGACAACATCTTTGGTCATCTCATTGAACCGGAACAACGTCTGGAACAGATTTATCGGCAATCTCAAGGCATCCATCATCTCTACTGCCGTGTACCACTCGACCCTGTGCCGGAGCGCCCCCTAACACTTTACTTGACCACCTCTGCCGACCTGCCCTACGACACCGCTCGCTGCCTCTTTACCACTGATGGGAGCGACCCTGTCCCAGAACGCGCCTCAATGCTCAACCTGGAAGCCGGAGAGGTGAAATGGTCACCGCTTCTCTGGAGTTATGTACGCACCTGGCAAGTTACTCTTCCACCCTTGCCTGCCAAAACACTCCTGCGCTATCGTCTACAAGCGCATCGCGCTGACCTGGATACCTGGCTCGAGGCCGATGCCGAGGCTGAGCCTTTTGCTCCTCCCTTCGCACTCTGGATTGATAACGATTTACCCCCAGCCTGGGCTCGCCAAGCTCGCATCTACCAAATTTTCCCCGATCGCTTCTTCCCAGGCACAGGTCGCTCCTGGCTAGAGACTGCCTCCCTGAGCGACTTCCACGGTGGAACCTTACGAGGGATTATCGAAAAACTCGATTACATTGCCAATTTGGGCTTTAACGCCATTTGGCTCAATCCCTTCTTTCCCTCGCCCTCCTACCACGGTTACGACGCAACAGATTATTTCAACGTCGAACCGCGCTTAGGGACGATGGACGATGTACGCCGCCTCATCGCTGCTGCTCATGCACGAGGAATCCGCCTCATCCTGGACTTTGTGGCTAATCATTGGTCGAATCAGCATCCCACCTTCGTAGAGGCTCAACAGAACCCCGAGAGTCGGTATCGCGATTGGTATCTTTGGAGACGCTGGCCAGAGGAGTACGAGTGCTACTTTCACGTGCGAACGCTTCCGAAACTCAACCTGCGTCATCCAGCTGCTCGCGCTCACTTGCTTGAAGCAGCGCTCTTCTGGCTGCAAGAGGGATTTGACGGCTTTCGCCTCGACTTCGCCTATGGCCCACCCCATGACTTCTGGGTGGATTTCCGCCGCGCCTGCCGAGAAGCGAAATCCGATTGTTGGATTTTCGGCGAAGTCGTCCATCATGCTGACTTGCTCCTCTCCTACACCGGAATCATGGACGGCACGCTCGACTTTCTTCTTGCCCGTGCCCTGCGAGAGACGTTCGGCACCGGACGCATGTCGTTAGCCGAATTTGAAGCCTTCCTGGCAGCACATGAAGCGTATTTTCCGCCTGAACATCTGCGGCCTTCGTTCCTCGATAACCACGACGAAGAGCGCTTCCTCTTCTTGGCCGGCAATGACAAGCGACGCTTAAAATTAGCTGCCCTGATACAATATGCGCTCGCCGGCGCGCCAATTGTCTATGCAGGCACCGAAACCGGCCTCTCGCAAGAGCGCCCTATGCGCCAAGGTGATCGGCTTGTCTTTGAAGAATGCCGCCTGCCAATGAACTGGAGAACCGCCGATGTCAACTTGCAAAATTACTACCGTCGCTTGAATACCCTACGGGCAGCCCACCCCGTCCTGTGGAACGGTGTCCGCCGGCTGCTCCACCTCGATTCCGGTGCAGGTGTTTATGCCTTTCTGCGCCAAAATTCCGAGGAGATCGTTTTGATTGCCGTTAACATCTCGAATACCCCACGCACACTTTCTTTGCCTCATAGCGGCCTGGTTTCCTGCGCCGATCTGCTTAACGGTCATCCGCTTTTTATCCAGGGAAATAACCTCGAAATTCAACTCTCACCTCTCTCTGGCGCATTCATCGCTTCCCTGGAGAACATCGCGAAAAGCACACCGGCACCAAAATCCTAGAAAACTTACACCTCAGTTGTACCAATCCCTAGTCTGGGACCTACTCCGCGACTTACTTTGTAGCCTGAATCCTAAAGTAAAGAGGACAAATCCATGACCATCATCACTCCTGACTGGGTTCGTGATGCCATCTTCTATCAAATTTTCCCCGATCGTTTTGCCCGCAGCCCGCGCCTGGATTCCCTCCGTGCTGGCTTGCACTTCGAAGCATGGGATAGTCCACCCACTCCCTACGGTTTCAAAGGCGGTGACCTCTACGGGATTGTTGAACATCTCGATTACTTACAAGACTTGGGCATCAGTGCCATCTATCTCAATCCTATCACCGCTTCAGCATCCAACCATCGCTATCACACCTACGACTACTTCAAGATTGATCCGCTCCTGGGCGGCGATGCAGCTTTCCGTGAATTGCTCGACCAAGCACACGCTCGCGGCATCCGCATTATCCCGGATGGCGTCTTCAACCATGCCAGCCGTGGCTTCTGGGCCTTTCACCACGTCCTCGAAAACGGTGCAGGCTCACCGTATGTAGACTGGTTTCACTTCCATCCTGACCGGTTGAACCGTAAAAAGCATTGGGGCGCATACCCCACTGAAGAAGAGCAAAAACTGCTCCAGAGCGGGGTCAGTGCTTATGAAGCGATTGGCTATCGCGCCTGGTGGAATCTGCCCGCCTTGCCCAAATTTAACACAAATACACCTGCCGTGCGCGAATACATCTTCAGCGCTGCCATCCACTGGATAGAATTCGGCGCCGATGGCTGGCGCTTGGACGTCCCTGCTGAAATCGATGATGACTCCTTCTGGCAAGAATTCCGCCGCCGCGTCAAAGCCGTCAACCCAGATGCGTATCTTGTTGGCGAAATCTGGCATGAAGCCAAGCGCTGGCTACAAGGCGACCAGTTCGACGCCGTGATGAACTACCTGCTCACCGGCGGCTTGATGGGCTGGCTGATTGGCGAACGCTTACCCTCGTACATCTTCACCATCGGTGACTATCATAAATATCTAAAACCGATTGATGCCGAAGGCTTCGCCGACTGGATTGACTACCTGCTCGGCCTCTATGCCCCGGAAATCAACTACGTTCAACTCAACCTGCTCGATAGCCACGACACACCGCGCTTTATCACCACCGCCGGCGAAGATTGGAGCGCACTCAAGCTCGGGTGGTTCTTCCTCTTCACTTACCTCGGTGCTCCATGCATTTACTACGGCGATGAAGTCGGTCTAAAGGGCGGCCCCGACCCGGCTTGCCGCGGGGCTTTCCCTTGGGATGAAAAACAATGGGATCATTCTTTGCGCGACTACTTGAAAGCATTGACAAGTCTGCGTCATACTCATCCAGCGTTACGGCGCGGAACGTTTGAGCGGCTACTGGCCCAAGGCCATGTCTTCGCCTATGCCCGTCGCACAGATAAGGAGACGCTCATCGCCGTCATCAACGCCGACCGCGCCACCATCAACGTGGACATTCCCCTCTCCGGCCTTGACTTGCCTGACGGTCCGCTGGCGACGCTCTTTGGAGAAGCCAAGGCCGAGGTGAATGGCGGGCAGGTGCGAGGTCTAAAACTTGCCCCCCGCTCTGCAATTTTGCTAGGAATACCGAAGCCATGAGTGTTTCTGATCGGCTCCGAACCGTCCGCCCTGTACTGTTCATCTTGCTCTTCGCTCTCTTGCTGCATGCTTGGGCGGTGATTCTTCTGCCTCAGGATTTTGATGAGCCGGTTTATCTCCAGGCCGCCTTCGATTACGCCGAACTCCTGAGCCAAGGCGACCTCTCCGGCGTGGTAAACTACCGCGGCAACACAGAACATCCTGCCCTGGTTAAGTTATTGTACGCTGGAGGTGTCCTGGCTCTGGGCAACGCAGCCTCTTGGGAAAACGCTTTCTTCCTCAGCCGAGCGCTCTCGGCCCTCTTTGGCCTGCTGACGATTGCGCTGCTGGCGATTTTCTTCGACCCATGGGCAGCGGCAATGCTGGCCATCCACACGCTGACAGTCAAATACACCAGCCAAGCCTATCTCGAGGCCGTGCCACAGGCCATGAGTTTGCTGGCCATTTTAGGCTTCCTGCGACCGGAGAAAGGGGAGGTCAACCGCTGGTTTTGGATTTCAGCAGTCGCTTTAGGGCTAACAGCAGCCGGTAAATATTCCTATGTGCCGGTCTTGCTCGTTGTTCTCGGATATCTAGCCCTTTTCGAGAAGAAAGCTTCGTTCGGAAGCTTACTAACATATGCCGCCATCGCCGCACTGACCTTCTTCGCTGCTAACCCTTATCTCTGGCGCGAACCGCTTCCTCGCTTGCTGGATTCACTCTTGTTCCATGTGCGCTATTCACAGGGTGCCCATGTCCAGCAGGTAGGCTATCCCTGGTACCAACCCTTCATCTGGCTCTTCACCTCTCCGGCTGCCAATTGGCACCCGAACGTCTTCTTCTATCCCGGTTTGGACGGGGTCTTTTCCATCTTGGCGCTCTTTGACCTACGACATGCTTGGCGCGAACGCCGTTACCTGGTCATCTGGTTTGTGACCGGCATTGTCTTTCTGCTTCTTTGGCCAACCAAGTGGCCGCAGTACACACTCACCATCACACCCGCCATCGTGCTGCTGAGCGCCGGCAGTTTACGACGAGTTATCGCATGGATACGTGAAAAAGAAGAGACCTGGGGCTACTTGCGCGGGATGTTCCCGCTGCCGGGAAAATGGTTCTGGCTGGTTTCGGGCGCGTTCGTGCTTTTCATCGTTACACTCTACCTCTCTGCCGCAATTCGTTTTCTGCAAGGACGAGTGGGGTGGTCGAATATCAACATGGAAAATTCGCCTTTGCCCTCGAACGCCATTAATGCCCTCCTACCGCTGCCAGATGGGAAGATGTTGATTGCCACCGACCGCGGGGCAGTGCTTTGGTCGCCACCGCTTGATGCCGAGTCATCTGCCGGTTGGCAACACTTCAACGTGACGACAGGCTTGGTTAGCTCACGGGTCTTAAGCCTTGCCTCTGACTCTTCTGGAGCGCTCTGGTTCGGTACAGACACCGGGCTAAGCCGCTTCGACGGACGAACCTGGTCTACCTTCACGGCAGTGGACTTGCATCTGCCAAACGAGCACATTCTCGCTCTGGCAACCTGCGATGAGCAAGTCTATGTCGGAACACAGGCTGGAGCAGCGCTCTTTGATGGTCGTACCTGGCACCCTATTGCACAGGCTGCAGATCGGCCAGTCTTTGCACTTGCTTGTCGGGAAGATGAGCTATGGTTAGCCTTGCTGGGCGGCGTTTGGCAAATTCGATCCAACAGTCAAAGCACCTTCTACGAGACCGAAGCAACCGTTTCTCAATTCTTGTTCGATTCCCAGGGTCACCTTTGGGCAGCAACAGCTGGCGCCGGACTGGCGCGCTGGAATGGCCAGGATTGGGATTACCTGACCCCGGCCAACTCCGGATTGCCGCATCTTACTCTCAATGCCCTAGCGCAGGAACCAGGCGGTGCGCTCTGGATTGGTGCTTCTTTCCCGACCTCACCGGGTGGAGCACCGATCCGTTGGGAAGGAGAAACCTGGCACGTCTTCCGCCCGCTCAACTCCGGTGCCTCGGGCGACTCGGTCACGGCGATCGCCTTTCAGAAGAATCGGGTTTGGTTAGGGACAGCCTCTTCTGGTATTGACATTTATCAACTTGGGAGAACAAAATGAAACAATCGCTTTCGATGGTCCTCATTTTGGTTGTATTGCTGGCAGTGGGCGCCGGCGCCTATTGGTTGTTCCGAGACGTCTACGAACCACCAGGCGCAAAGCCCGTCTCACCCATTCCTGGCATGCCACAAGGCACAGATGGTTACCCCTGGTGTAACGATACGTTCTTCTACGATATTTTCGTCCGTTCGTTCTACGACAGCGTTGGCGTTGGCATCGGCGATTTTAACGGCATTACCGCCAAATTAGATTACTTGAACGACGGCAACCCCGAAACGACCACCGACCTAGGCATAACCGGAATCTGGTTGATGCCTATTCACCCATCCCCCTCGTATCATGGCTACGATGTAACTGACTATCTAGCCGTCAACCCAGAATATGGGACAATGGATGATTTCAAACGCATGGTGAAGGAAGCCCATCAACGCGGTATTCGCGTTATCATCGATCTGGTGCTAAACCACACTTCGCGTGAACATCCATGGTTTATTGCGGCAGGCGATCCGAATTCGAAGTACCGGAATTACTACATTTGGGTCAAGGAGAAGCCCGCTTATAGCGGTCCCTGGGGACAGAAGGTCTGGATCGCCCACTCCACCGGTTACTACTACGCCCTTTTCTGGGAAGGCATGCCAGACCTGAACTACACCAACCCAGCCGTCACGCAGGAAATGTATCAGGTCGTTAAGTTTTGGCTGAGCGAAACCGGTATCGACGGTTTCCGCCTCGATGCCGCTCGTCATCTCATCGAAGACGGTCCCAAGCAAGAAAACACTCCGGCCACGCACGAGTGGTACAAAGCATTTCGCACATACTATAAGTCTATCAATCCCGAGGCGATGACGGTTGGAGAAATCTGGTCAGACCTCAATGCAATCAAAGGATATGTCCAGGGCGATGAACTCGACCTAGCCTTCCAGTTTAACCTAGCCGAGGCCTTTGTAGATTCGGCCAACGAAGGCAACGCCGGGACAGCCCTAGGCGAACTACGCCTGACCTATAAACTCTTACCCCCACTCCAATACGCGACCTTTCTAACCAATCACGACATCGATCGCGTGATGAGCCAGCTCGGTGGAGATGTAAACAAGGCGAAGGTAGCGGCTTCGATGCTCCTGACCGCCCCAGGGGTTCCCTTTCTTTACTATGGCGAGGAGGTCGGACTCATGGGAACCAAGCCGGATGAAAACATCCGCCGCCCAATGCAGTGGAGTGCTGACAAACATGCCGGTTTCTCCACACGTTTCCCTTGGCGCTCGCCCGGTAAAGGCTGGGAGACGAACAACGTCGCTTTGCAAACGAACGATCCGAACTCACTTCTCTCTCATTACCGGACGTTGATTCACATCCGTAATGCCCACGCAGCGCTGCGGGTCGGCCAAACCTGGACGCTGCGCGCTGACCATCCAGCACTCTACGCCATCCTACGCGCCAGCCGGGAAGAGACGATTCTGGTGGTTGTGAACTTGTCCGGTGAAGCGGTGAGCAGCTATACCCTCCGTCTGGACGAGAGCAGTGTCGCTCCGGGGATTTACCGCGCCTTCCCCATCCTGGGTGCGGAGGATGAACTCGCCCCCCTAACTTTTGCCGAAGATGGCGGCTTCAGCGATTACGTCCCCCTGCCTGAACTCCCAGCCTATGGGACATTGATCGTGCAATTACAACCGAAAGATTGAATCGGCAGACTTAAGAGAGTCATCCGCAGATGAAGGTAGACGAGATAGATGGTGTCTCCCCATCTGCACATCAATCGTCCAAAGACATCTTTGCGAAGAATGAAAGGTTTTGAACCATCGGAAAGGAGAAGAACATGAAAACCATCCTCCACATTTTCAATCTCATGCTCAGCTTAGCACTGTTCCTAAGCGCCTGTGGACCGCAAGGAACCACTACGCCTGAGCCAGCAACCCCTACCCCAGAGGTCAAGCCAGACCTCTATCTCAACATCATTTGGCATCAACACCAACCTTTCTACGCTGTAGACCCGGTAACCGGCCTGGTCAGCGCGCCTTGGGTGCGCTTCCATGCCGCTAAAGACTACGTAGATATGGTCTCCATCATCGAGAACTATCCGAATATCCACATGACCGTCAACCTGACACCCTCCCTCATCCGTCAGATTGACGCCTTCAATGCCGGTCAACGCGATATTGTCTGGGCGCTCACGCTTGTCCCAGCAGAAGCGTTGACCAACGATCAGAAAACGTACATCCTGCGCCGCTTCTTTGATATTAACGATCGAATCGTTAAGCGCTTTCCCCGGTATGTAGAGCTGCAAAAGAAACGCGGTGGAGCTGATGATGCTTCAATCACCGCCGCACTCGCCTCCTGGACGCCACAAGACTTCCGCGACTTGCAAGTGCTCTTCAACCTGGCCTGGACCGATCCCGATTTCCTTGCCCAAGAACCACTTGCTAGTCTGGTCGCTCAGGGACGCGATTATAGCGAGGAAGATAAGAAAACCGTCCTGGATAAACACGCGGAACTGATGGCGCAGGTCATCCCCGTCCACAAGCAATTTCAGGACAAGGGGCAAATTGAGGTCACCTTCACGCCCTATGCTCATCCAATCTTGCCGCTCTTGATTGACACCAACCTTGCTACCCAAGCTATCCCCGATATCAAATTGCCGGCCGTCCGCTTCACACACGGCGATGATGCCATCCAGCACCTCGAACGCGGCATCGCCCTTTACGAGGAGAAATTCGGACAAAAGCCGCGCGGGATGTGGCCTGCTGAGGGGGCGGTAGCGCAACTGATGGTTGGCATGACCGCCCGTGCTGGAGTTCAGTGGATGGTCACCGATGAAGGTATCCTGGCCAACTCCCTCGGCATCGACTTCACCCGCCTGGCGGGTGGCGTTCCCATGAACGCTACAGCGCTTTACCGTCCTTACCTGGTCGGCAAAGGCAACGAGAAGGTGGCCATCTTCTTCCGTGACACCGTCCTCTCTAATCGTGTTTCTTTCGACTACAGTCAGATGGATCCACAAGCGGCGGTTGATGATTTCATCTCCCGCCTGCGCGCTATTCGCGATAAGGTCAAAAACGAGCCGGGCGGCCCTTACGTCGTCACCGTTATCCTGGATGGGGAGAACGCCTGGGAGTGGTATGAGAACGATGGTAAAGCCTTCCTGCACGGTATTTACACAGAGTTGAGCAATGACCCAACCATCAAGACCGTCACACCCTCCGAGTTCCTTGCCCTGTACGACCAAACGCCCGAAACTATCCCGAACTTGTGGGCCGGCTCATGGGACTCGGCTAACTTTGCCACCTGGATTGGTGAGGACGAGGAGAATCGCGCTTGGGAATATCTCGCCCAAGTTCGTGCTGACCTGGAAACACAACTGAAACAGCAAAAACTGCCCCCCGAACCGTTAGAGAAAGCCTACCAAGCCATGCTGGCCGCCGAAGGCTCGGACTGGTTCTGGTGGTATGGCTCGGATAAAGATTCAGGTAACGATGCTGCCTTCGACGCCGGATTCCGCGAAACCCTCGGCCAGGTCTATGATGCGCTTGGTCAGCCTCGCCCAGATTTCTTGCGGGTTCCGATTATCCAACCCTCGCCGGTCGAACCCGAGAAAGCTGTTGAAGCCACCTTTACCCCCACGCTCGATGGAGCACTAACCACCCGTTCCGAATGGCAATTGGCAGGTGCTTTCCTCTTCACGCCAACCCTTGAGTTTGGCTTTGATAAAAACTACCTGTACCTGAACGTAATCGGCCCACTTACCCAGGAGGCCGCCATCTACCTCAAGATTCCGGCTATGTTGCACGGATACCCGTTCACCGAAGACGGGCGGCTGGTGGGAT
>JANWWB010000094.1 GCA_025056515.1 Anaerolineales bacterium | reverse complement strand
CGCGACCCGCCACCGGTTTTGAAGACCGGGAAGCCCACCGGGACCTGACCACTCCCGCTGTAAGGATACTCGAAGGCAAGCGGTTTTGCAAGAGAGCACGAGGTCAATTGTTGCGATGGCCGAAAAGAAGGCAAACAAATGCACCTTCAGAGATCGCTTCGGTCGCTTTATTCCTTCGGCATGACGTCAAATGCTTATCCCAAACTTGCTCGGTTGCAAAGAATGGCGCGAACCGCTGAAGGTGGTGGAGCAATCTTCTGATGAAGCAGATGGCTTCCCCCACACTTCGCTTGGGGCAGGCGCTTTGTTCGCAGTGACACATCAGTGGGTGTTTGCAACAGAGCAACCTGCACTCACGTTATCAGAGCAAAGCCGGAAGAGCAAGAGGTCTTCTGGTTCAAGCCAAGCGCTTAAGAGCGTCGCTCAGGCGTTCAACTTCCTCTAGAGTGTTGTAATGCACTGCGCCGACGCGCACCATGCCGCCGCGTCCTTCCAACCCCAGCCGTTCGGTGACGGCTAGGGCGTAGTAGTTGCCATCCCAGACGTAGATGTTTTCCTGCGCCAAGGCTTCGGCAACCAAGCGAGGCGGTAAATCGCCCAGGCGAAATGAGAATGTGGGTACGCGTTCTTCAAGTCTACGCAGGTCAGTCAGGCCATACAGGCGTAGACCGGGGATGTTGGTCAAGGTTTCGAGCAGGGTTCGACTGAGCTCAAATTCGTAAGCGCGGATGGCGGTCATGGCTTTTTTGAGTTCCAGTCGCCGCCCACGGTAGCCGTGTTCGCGCAGGCCTTCCTCGTGTTCGCTGCCGAACGTCTTGCCTACCCATTCTAGATACTCCATGGCGCCCAGCACGCCGGCGATACCTTCGTGATTCTGGGTACCGGTCTCCCATTTTCCGGGAAGAGAATCCGGCGCCGGACGGACTTTATAGGCTTTGAGTTCTCTGAGCAAGTCGGCGCGCCCATAGAGGATACCGGCATGGGGTCCGAAGAATTTGTAAGAGGAGCAAACGAGGAAATCCACCTCTAAGTCTTGCACATCAATCGGGCCGTGAGGGGCATATTGGACGGCATCCACATAGACCAGCGTGCCAGCAGCATGCGCCATTTCGGTCAGTTTGCGTACAGGGTTGACGGTGCCTAGGGCATTGGAGGCATAGCCGAAGGCAGCCAATTTAGGTCGGCGCTCAAGGGCACGCTCGAATTCATCCAGTTTGAGTGTGCCGTCCTCCACATCGAAGTCGATCCAGGTCACTTGGCAACCGCGGTCTTCAGCCACGAGCAGCCAGGGTGAGATGTTGGCATCGTGGTCGAGACGAGTGACCACGATTTCGTCGCCGGGGTTGAGCATCTGCGCCAGCGAACGCGACAGGTGCAAGGTCAGGGTGGTCATATTGTTACCGAAGATGATTTCTTCCGCTCGTGCGGCGTTGAGAAAATCAGCCATCGCAGCGCGTGCTTCCTCAAGAACAGCGTCAGAGAGACGGCTTGTTTCGAATGCGCCGCCGTGATTGGCATTGCATTCCAGTAGGTAGCGCTGGATTCGTTCCAGGCTGGGGCGGGCTATCTGCGTGCCGCCAGGATTGTCAAAGAAGATAGCGGAACGGGTAAGGGAGGGAAATTGATTGCGAATCTGATTCAGGTCTATCATGCGGATCTCCTTGGTCGATTGTTTTGCTGTTTGGGACATTGCCTCTGGTGAAAATCACCTGACGTGCCATGGTCGAGACAGAGTCCGGGGAAGTTATCATCGTGTCGTTCTCTCTGTCTGTCATTTCTCGTCTTTTTTTGGAGTGCACGCATCGTTCCTGCCCAGGGTTGCCTGCAAGCGGCTTATCAGGATAGGCGCTCTTGCCGACATGAGGATACCACGATTAGCGGGGTTTGGTGGACCTTGAGCTTACTTGCCGAGAGTTGGCTTTTGCTTGGGTGGTTAGTGTCTGAAGGGACGACGAGGTGAGAAGTCAGACAGTTACTCAAACTTAACAATTTGTTAAACTAGTGTTTCCCTAGTCTTAAACACAGACCGTTATACTCTTCGATGCTTGAAAAAAACCAATCGAGAAGGAGAAAAGAAATGCAAAAACATCTGTTCGCTTCTGTCCTTGTTCTGCTCATCGCCATCTTGGTGTTGAGCGCCTGCGGTCCGGCTGCGACCCCGACTCCTGAACCCACTCCTGTCCCGGTGGAGCCGACCGCCACGCCGGTTCCCACGGCAACGGCTACCCCTGACCCGCTGGCCAAGTATCTCCCACAAAATGTCAGCGGCGACATCATCTCGGCCGGTTCCTCAACGGTCTTCCCTCTGAGCGAGCGCATGAAGCAACGCTTTGAGGAAGAAGGGTTCACTGGTAAAATTACGATTGACAGCATCGGTACCGGCGCCGGTTTTGAACGCTTCTGCAAGGCTGGCGAGACCGACATCTCGAATGCCTCTCGCAAGATTAAGAGCAGTGAGGTCGAGGCTTGCCAGGCGATTGGCCGCGAACCGATTGGCTTCCTGGTCGGCATCGATGCCTTGGCTGTCGTTGTGAGCAGCGAAAATGATTTTGTAACCGATGTCACCCTGGAAGAACTGGCCAAGATCTTCTCCACGGCTGAGAAGTGGTCGGATGTCCGCCCCGAATGGCCGGCCGAACCGATCCTGCGCTTCATCCCCGGCACCGATTCGGGCACCTTTGACTACTTTGTCGAGGCCGTTATGGCGCCCGCCAACAAGAACCCCGACACCGGCAAACCCGATGCCAAATTGGGCAAAGCTGCCATCTTGGCCGCCTCCAACCTGCAACTCTCTGAGGATGACAACGTCTTGGTGCAGGGTGTGAAGGGTAGCAAGTATGCCATCGGTTTCTTTGGCTTCGCCTACTTTGAAGAAAATGCTCGTGTTCTGAAGACCGTAAAGATCAACGGCATTGAGCCCACGGCTCAAACGGCTGAAGATGGCACCTATCCGCTTGCCCGCCCGCTGTTCATTTACTCCACGGCTAAAATTATGCAGGAAAAGCCCCAGGTCGCTGCGTTTATCTACTTCTATCTGACCAACGTAACCAAAGAAATTGAGGATGTTGGCTACTTCCCGGCCAGCGAAGCGGCGATGAAGGAAGCGCTGAATCAATGGTATCAGGCAGTTGGCCTACAGCCCTAGTCGTTCTTTGAAAATTCCTCTCTGACTTTCTCTCCTTCCCCTCTTCGTATAAGGAGAGGGGAAGGAGACTCTCTCCAAAATCTGTTTGTGGGAGGGAAGATCATGGCAATTCGAAAAGAGAATGGGCGGATAATCAACGGCTATCCTAATCGGCGCGCAGATTTGCGCAAACATCCCCGTGTGAGAGAAACGATTATTCAAGCGCTTTTATTCTTGGCTGGATTCGTTTCGATTTTTACAACGATTGGTATTGTGTATGAATTGGGGAAAGAGGCTCTGTTATTCTTTCGCACTCCTGAGGTCAACCTGTGGGAATTCTTAACTGGGACTTCTTGGCAACCCCACATTGAAGAGTTTGGCGTTCTTCCGCTCGCTCTTTCGACCCTGATTACCTCTTCTATTGCGATGATGATAGCGATTCCCTTGGGATTAACGGCAGCGATTTATTTGAGCGAATATGCTACCGAGAGGGTGCGCAAAATTCTCAAACCAACGCTTGAAGTTCTAGCCGGTATCCCGACAATTGTATATGGCTATTTTGCCCTTACGTTTGTCACTCCTCTCTTGCGTTCGATCTTCGGCGAGGACGTGGTTGAGATTTACAACATGGCTTCCGGTGGCTTGGTGATGGGTATCCTGATCCTTCCCCTGGTTGCCTCGATGAGTGAGGACGCGCTCCATGCGGTTCCCAACGCTCTGCGCGAGGCAGCCTTTGGTCTGGGAGCCACCCGATTGGAAGTTGCTCTGAAGGTGGTTGTGCCTGCTGCAATGTCAGGCATTGCTGCGGCGATTATTGTTGGCATCAGCCGCGCCATCGGAGAAACCATGATTGTGGCTGTGGCTGTTGGCGCCGGTCCGAATTTCACCTTCAATCCCTTCCGAGGCGCCGAAACGATGACCGGTTATATCGTCCGAATCTCGGGCGGCGATCTCAGTTACGACTCCATCGATTACAACAGTATCTTCGCCATCGGTCTCTTGTTGTTCTTTATCACTCTTACCCTCAACATTATCAGCCAACGTATTGTACGTCGCTTCCGTGAGGTGTATGAATGAGCCGGCCCAATATTTTTGAAGACAATCTGCCTACTCGCCAGAAGACCGCCAGTGTTTGGCAATTGATCTTTCTATCGGCGACGGTGGTGGGAATCATTTTCTTGAGCACGCTGCTTATCAATATTCTGAACAGCTCCTTTGGTTATGTAGCGTTAGAAGCGCGAGTGCCACCTGAGACACTGGCCGTCAACGGCGTTCCTCTAGAGGAGTTGCCCAAAGAGGAACTGGTCCGTTTACTCCAAGAACACCTGTCCAGCGGGGCCTTTAATAAGCTGGAGAATGAAAAGCCTTTTGAGAAGCGCTCACGTTCGGAAGTGTACGACTTGGTTATCAGCCGAATTGTCAAGTATAAAGTTGTTGAGTCATGGAACTTGTTTGAGTCGCTCTTCCGAGCCGATGAGATCCGCGCGCGTGTTGCTGAGGAGTTCCCTGAGGCTGAATTGCGCTTCATGTCCTGGCTCACGGTCGATACCATTCGTCGTCCCCAGTCTTCCGAAGCGCTGCTGGCGGGGATGCGCACTGCTATTCTTGGTTCGTTATGGACGATTGTGATTACTATCATTGTGGCCTTTCCTTTAGGAGTGAGCGCAGCCATTTATCTTGAAGAGTACGCTCAAGACAACTGGATTAACCGCCTTATTCGCACCAACATTAACAACCTGGCCGGTGTTCCGTCAATCATTTACGGTATGTTGGGCTTGGCCATTTTCGTGCGCTCCCTAGAAAAGTTGACCAGCGGCGCTGTTTTTGGCCTGGTAGACCCAACGACTGCGAATGGACGCACCATCCTTTCTGCCGCTCTGACCTTGGCGCTGCTTATTCTTCCCTTGATTATCATCAATGCCCAAGAGGCCATTCGCGCTGTGCCTCAATCGTTGCGCCGCGCCAGTCTAGGCTTGGGAGCGACCAAGTGGCAAACTGTCTGGTGGCATGTCTTGCCGAATGCTTTGCCCGGTATTCTAACGGGTACCATTCTGGCCGTCAGTCGCGCCATTGGTGAAACAGCGCCGCTGGTGGTGGTCGGTGCTTCCACAGCAATTACCTTTGACCCAACTTCGCCTTTCTCGAAGTTCACCACTTTGCCCATTCAAATTTATCAATGGACGGCTCGCCCCCAAGGAGAATGGCGACATCTAGCCGCAGCCGCAATTATTGTTTTGTTGACCCTGTTACTTACCCTGAATGCGACTGCTATCTTGCTGCGAAATCGCTTTACCAAGAGGTTCTAGATGAACGCAAACAACGATCAATATGTTCTGCAAACTCGCAACTTGAGCGTTTACTATGGTGACTTTAAAGCGGTCACCGATGTCAATATCAACATCCCACGCAACAAAATCACAGCGATTATCGGCCCCTCCGGGTGTGGTAAATCCACCTTGCTGCGCGCTTTTAATCGCATGAACGAACTCGTCCCGGGTTCGCGTGTCGAGGGAGAAGTGCTCTTCAATGGGCAGAATCTCTATGCAAAAGATGTGGATCCGGTTGAGGTGCGTCACCGGATTGGCATGGTTTTTCAAAAACCAAATCCCTTTCCGAAGTCGATCTATGAAAACGTTGCTTGGGGAGCGCGCATCCATGGTTACCGTGGCAACATGGATGAACTGGTAGAGCGCTGTTTGGTCCAGGCAGCGCTTTGGGACGAAGTCAAAGATATCCTTCATCGCTCAGGCTTGGCGCTCTCAGGCGGTCAACAACAACGTTTGTGCATTGCGCGCGCCATTGCTGTTCAGCCAGAAGTGATTCTCATGGATGAACCCGCCTCGGCGCTCGACCCAATCGCTACCCTAAAAATCGAAGAGCTGATGCAGGAGTTGAAAAAATCGTATACCATCGTTATCGTGACCCACAACATGCAACAGGCAGCGCGCGTCTCGGACTATACTGCCATGATGATGTTGGTGGATGAGCATAGTCGTTCGGGGACGGTCATTGAGTTCGATGAGACCCATAAGATTTTCACCCGTCCTTCTGATAAGCGCACAGAAGATTACGTAACCGGCCGATTTGGATAAATCCGGCTAATCAGGGAGAAAATGTTATAATCAGCAAACCCCAGCAGGAAAGAAGGTCCACCATGCGTAAATCTTTTGAAAGTGACATTCAACATCTCAAGGATGAACTGCTTGTTCTCGGCAGTATGGTTGAGCAAATGACGTTGGAGGCGGTCGATGCCCTCAAGAAGCGAGACATCGATGCCGCTCATCGCCTCTATGCCATGGATGCTCAAATCAACGCTAGACGATACGCGATTGAAGAACAAGTGATGGTGCTGATTGCGACCCAGCAGCCCATGGCACATGATTTGCGCCTCTTAGCCTCCATCCTGGAAATCGCTGGAGAACTGGAACGGATGGGCGATTACGCCAAGGGCATTTGCACCATCAATATCCGCATGGGGGAAGAGCCTCTGCTCAAGCCCCTTATTGATATTCCGCGTATGGCTCAAACTGGAGTCAGTATGCTTCATCGGGCTTTGACGGCTTTTGTCAATGAAGATGTCGAGGTGGCGCGTTCCATCCCACAGGAAGATGATATCGTCGATGAACTCTACAATCAGGTCTATCGCGAACTGATGACGTTTGTCTTACGTGACCCACGCAACATCGAGCGCGCCAACTGGTTGCTTTGGGTGGCGCATAACTTAGAACGCCTGGCTGACCGAGTGACAAACATTTGTGAACGCACCATTTTTACCGCTACTGGGGAATTGCGGGAAATCAAAGCCAGTGATGACGAGCAGACTTCTGGATCTCAAAGACTTTCTCAATGACTTTGTCATCCTGAGAGATCAAACAGACGCCGGGAACGAAAATCCCAAGCGTCTGTTTTTTGTCTTCCTTGATGTTGCAAAATTACTTTGTTGCAAACGTACGGTCTCGTGTCTCTGTCAGGCAGCGCAGCTGCCGAAGCAGTCATGTAATCCTTCGGAGGTCTTGTCGTCTAGCACAGGGCAGGGGTTTGACCATCATTATAAAAGCTCATCCCAAGATGCAGGCTTGTTGGGTTTCCCAAGTCTTTGCAATAGAGGATTGCAAAATTCTTATTCGAAGAATTCACTTCTGCCCTTGGTCGGTGCGCTCATCGAGATCCTGAATCTGCAGTTTCAGGGCGTCAATAGATACAAACAGTTCCAATAACGAGAGCGCTAACGAAATCAATAGGCTGATCAGGCTGGCAGCGAAGAGATATTTTCCTGCCGTCTCCAATCCGGCAAAGAGGACAAACATGCACAACGCGCTTGCAAAGAACGAAAGGACACCGAAAATTTGCATGTGCCGGATGATCCCAATCCGGTAGCGCAGGTTGTGCAATTGTCCCTTGATTTTCGGGTCAGGGTTCGCTTTATAGCGGTCATAGAGCTCGCGCGTCAGGTTGGCGAGGGTTAAGAAGCGGTTGGTATACGCCAGGAATAAAAGCGAGATGGCTGGAAAGAGCAAGGCTGGGGTAGTGAGAGAAATATCCATTATTGAACCATCCTTCTCAGTTCTTCCTCTCCGATGATTTTGACGCCTAACGCTTGTGCCTTTTGGAGCTTGGAGCCGGGGTTTTCACCGAGGACGAGATAATCTGTCTTTTTGCTGACCGAGTCGGTCACTTTGCCGCCATTCTGTTCGATGAATTCTTTGACACCCTCCCGGGTAAATCCGGCCAGCGTGCCGGTGATGACAAAGGTCAGCCCAGAGAGCGGTCCGTTTGTGGTTTGTTCGCTTTGAGAAGAGTGCATCACCGGCCAAACCCCAGCCGCTTTCAACTTGTCAAGAACTTTCTGATTTTGCGGCTGCCGGAACCAATCCACAATCGCTGTCGCAATATTTGGACCGATGCCCTCAACCCTTTGTAGCTGTTCTGGCGAAGCACCGGCTAAGGCGTCTAACGAACCGAAAGCCTGTGCCAGGTCGCGCGCAACCACCTCTCCAACGCCGCGAATGCCAAGCGCAGCTAACAAGCGCGGCAAAGATTGTTTCTTCGAGGCGGCGATGGCCGCCAGCAGGTTATCGGCAATCTTGCCGGGAGGTTCTTTCTCGGTCTCGCGGTCTTTCTTGGTGACCGCTTCGAGGATGTCCTGGCGGGTTAGGTAGTATAGGTCAGCAATGTCTTTCACGGCGCCGCTTTCGATGAGTTTTTCCACGATTTTGATGCCAAGGCCGGCGATGTCCATTCCGCCTTTCGAGACGAAATGCTCAATATTTCGGACTAATTGTGCTGGGCAAGCGGCATTGACGCAGTACCAGGCGACCTCGCCCTCAAAATGTTCCACCGGTTGTCCGCAGGCTGGACAGATATGCGGTGGAGAGTAGGGTTGCTCCGTGCCTGTGCGCGCCTCGGGAAGCGGCCCAATCACATACGGAATCACATCCCCAGCTCGCTTAACCAATACGCGGTCGCCAATGCGAATATCCTTTTCGGCAATATAGTCAAAGTTGTGTAAGGTAGCGTTGCGGACGATGACGCCGCCGATTTCTACCGGCTCCAGCACAGCGCGCGGTGTCAGTACACCCGTGCGGCCCACTTCAACATCGATGGAAAGCAGTTTGGTCGTCACTTCGCGAGCCGGGAATTTGAAAGCAATCGCTCCCCGGGGGTCTTTGCCTACATATCCCAGTTCTTCAGCCAGACGCAAATCATCCACCTTAATGACCATCCCATCCGCCTCGTAAGGCAATTCGTCTCGGCGAGCGGCCCAGGATTCGGCGTAAGCAATGGCGGATTCGATATCGGTGAAACGCCGAGCAATATCCGTAACCGGAAAGCCAAGTGCTCTGAGCCATTCGAGCAATTCCCACTGTGTGCTCGGAACGTCTCCGCCCTCGGCATAGACCACCTGATAAACCAGCAAGGTCAGTGGACGGGAGGCAGTGATGGCCGGATCCAGCTGGCGTAGCGAACCGGCAGCCGTGTTGCGAGGGTTGAGATAAGTCCTCTCCCCGGCTTCTTCCAGGCGTTTGTTGAGCGCTTCGAAATCCTTGATGGTGATGAATGCTTCCCCGCGAACGACCAGGTAAGATGGAATAAGACCAATATTCGATGACAACGGATGGGTAGGAGAAGTCAACTCAAACAGAGGAATCTGTTTTTCCTCTCTTCCCCCGCCGATCCGGCCGTCGGTCACCGGTATTTTCAACGGAATGGCCTTGACTGTTCGCAGATTGGCCGTAATGTCCTCACCCACCTCTCCATCGCCGCGCGTAGCACCTTGGACGAAAACGCCATTCCGATAATGCAGGACAACACTCAAACCGTCAATCTTGGGCTCCACGACAAAGGCGGCATGTTCAACCCGGTCATCTAGTTTTCGAATGCGCTCAAACCACGCGCGGGTTTCTTCTGCGTTGAAGGCGTTGGACAAGCTGAGGATAGGGCGCGGGTGGTGTACTTTCTCAAATTTCTCGGCAGGAGGCGCTCCGGCGCGTTGGGTGGGTGAATCGGGTGTGACCCAATCCGGGTGCTCGGCCTCTAGTTGACGCAGTTCCGCCATCAGACGGTCAAACTCGGCATCGCTGATCAGCGGCGCATCAAGGACGTGGTAACGATAGTTATGAAAGTGAATCTCTCGTTTCAGGGCTTCGTAGCGTTCGCGAAGGTCCATATGCTCCTCCTTGGGAGAATATACACCAGACGCAGCGCGCCGGACAACTGAAATGGTCCCCAACCACGTCGGTGTGGAGTACAATGACCAGCGGGGACATTATACTCAATACTCATAAGCGCATCGGCATAGCG
>JANWWB010000077.1 GCA_025056515.1 Anaerolineales bacterium | reverse complement strand
ATTATAGCGCCGCCGATTGCCGACCGGATTGGGAAAATTCAACTGGTCGTGATCTCTCAGGCACTTTCCATTCCGTTCCTAGCCTTGTTGGGATTTGCGCCTCAGTTTTGGATGAGTGCCTTGGCACATTATCTCCGTTTGACCTTGATGAATATGGGGGGGCCGGTCTATAACGCTTTTGTCATGGAGCATGTCGAGCCGAAGTCACGCGTCCTAGTGGCAAGCCTAACCAGTATGGTCTGGAATGTCGGTTGGGCGTTTAGTCCGTATCTCAGTGGGCGCCTCCAGGTGCAGTATGGATTTGACCCGGTCTTTTTTGCCGTGCTAGTACTCTATAGCATTTCTGTATTCCTGTACTGGGCGTTTTTCTGGAAGGAAAAAACGGCCTTGTCTGACCCTGTTCCGGCCGTTTGAAAGGAGGGATGCTGTCCTTCTTCACCTAGACAAGACGGCGACCCGAGCGCCGCCTTGTCTGTTTTTAGGTTAGAGGGACATTACAATTTCGAAAATCTCTCGGTCGAAGAGGCAAAATCGAGTATATTTATTGTTAATGCGGGCTGCCGAATTTCCCTTCCTAGCTGATTGGTTTGCGATTTCCCTGCGCTGGCTGACATTGCTTGGGGCAGTAGTGGCAGGTGCATGGGGCGGAGATTTGTTTTCGATTTCCAACCTCTTGCTGCTCCTGCTACTTGTGTGGAATCTCGGCCTGACCCTTATGGCCGGTTTTAACGTTCGTTTGCCCTACCATCGTCATTTCAGCTTAGCGCTTGACCTGTTGCTGACCCTGTCCTTATTTGCGTTGGCGGGCGGCTTTTTTTCCTCAATGTGGTGGTTGGGAATTTTACCGGTCATGATTGGGACTTTATATTTTGAAACACGGGGTTTGCTGGTCGTCTTACCGATTATAGGGGTTGTCCTTCTTGGCGTTACGTTTCTCCAAACATCCTTACTGGTCTCGCTCTGGCTGCCGATTGCTACGTTGGTTTTCTTAGGCTTGTTCGGAGCGCTCTTCAACGCCGTTGCTTCTGGATTGTACCGTTTTCTACAGGCGCGCTATCAGGCGCAGATCAGTCAACAACGCGAAAAACGACGCCTGGAAAATGAGCGCTTGCGGGCGATTTATCGTCTGACGGCTACCTTAACCAGTACGCTTAACTATCAGCGCGTTCTGGAGTCGATCCTGGACATGAGTTTGAGTGTTGTGACCGATGACCCGGAACGCGAAGCGGATGACCGCCTCGTTAGCGCTGTGATGCTTTTTTCTGCTTCTGGGGACCTGGAGACGGTTTCAGCTCGCCGCCTGACGCCCGCCGACCGAAGAGTGGTCCTGCCGGGAAAGGAAGGTGCGCTTGGACAAGCGATCGAAACAGATAAGCCTGTCTTGGTCAAGAATCCCAAACAAGATGTTGAAATTGGCCGTCTGGTCACATTGCGCGCCTGTCAAGAAGTTTATTGTTTCCCCTTACGCATCGGGTTTAATGCCTATGGGGTGTTGCTCTTTGGCCATCCCGAAGCAGGCTACTTCACGCCGGAGCGCCAAGAGACATTGGGCATTCTTGGACATCAGGCGGCGATTGCCATCCAGAACGCTCGCCTCTACCAGGACCTGGTGGATGAGCGAGACCGGATGATTGAGGTGCAAGAAGAGGCTCGCAAGAAACTAGCACGCGACTTGCACGACGGCCCAACGCAATCTGTCTCGGCCATTGCGATGCGTATCAACATCATTCAGCGGTTGATGGAAAAAGACCCGAAAGCAGCCCTGCAGGAACTGGCGCGGATTGAGGATTTGGCACGCCGCACAACCAAAGAACTGCGTCATATGCTCTTTACCTTACGTCCACTGGTGCTTGAAAGCCAGGGACTGGCCGCCGCCTTACAATCGATGGCCGACAAAGTCAAAGAGACCTACGACCAGAACGTCCTGCTCCAGATTGATGAAAGCGTGCTTAAGGATCTGGAAATCGGAAAGCAGGGGGTCATTTTCTATATTGTCGAAGAAGCGGTTAATAACGCTCGCAAGCACGCGCATGCTGAACATATCTGGGTGCGTCTGCTTCCTTTTCAGAAAGACATCCTCCGCCTGGAGATTCAGGACGATGGAGTCGGTTTTGACGTTGAGGCAGTCAATCGTGCCTATGACCAGCGCGGCAGCTTGGGGATGGTCAATCTGCGTGAACGCACCGAGCTGATCAACGGCCTGTTGCAAATCCAATCGGCACCGGGCAAAGGGACCTTGGTGCGTGTCCTGATCCCGATGACCGAAGATGCCGCCGACCGTCTCCATCACGGTCGAAAGCAATAGGGACGTTATGCCGCTTGCAAGGAACTTGTACTACTTTTTCCATGAAAGTGGTTCGGCAGCACAACCGCCGGTCATTCTCCTGCATGGCATGGCCGCAGATTGCCTCTCTTGGCCGCCTGAAATCCGAAGGTTGCCTGGCAGGAATGTCCTGGCTTTAGATTTACCCGGCCATGGAAAATCGGGCGGGGTGGCTTGTCAGAGTGTGGAGGAATATGCGCGTGCCGTGCTGGATTGGATGGATGGTTTAGGGATTTGGAGTGCTGTGTTTGTGGGACATTCGCTGGGCGCAGCGATTGCCCTAACCCTAGCACAGCAGGAGCCGCAACGCACGGCTGGCTTGGTTTTGGTCTCCGTTGGATCGCGCCTGACTTTGCCCGAGACGTTGTCTGAACTGGCGGCTTCCGATTCGACTTTCCTGATAGCGGTCAAACGCCTTCACACTCTCTTATGTGGCCCTCAGACCCCCTTCTCGCTTGCCCAGGCCCTGCTCCGACAGTTAGAAACTACCCGATCGAGTTTGCTCTATAGCGATTTGGTAGCCTGCACCACGTTCGAGGCCGGTGACGATCTGTCCTTGCTTCAATCCCTAGCGCTGGTTGTGATCGGAACTGAAGATCGAGTTGTCCCGCTGCGCCAAGCTTCCTGGCTAGCCGCCTCTCTTCCTGAAGCGGCGCTCCAGACGGTGGACGGCGCCAGTCACCTGCTCCCTTTGGAACAGCCCGGACGGCTGGCGCGTTTGCTTTCGGTCTTTCTGGACACTTTATCTCCCAACCCGGTCAACTCTCACCCCAATCCTCGAACAGAGCCTGCAAAATGGGACGGGCTTGCATCAGCGCCCGCGCTCGATGGCTAAGACGGTTTTTCTCCTCTAGGCTTAGCTCGGCCATCGTCTTACCCAATGCGGGCAAATAGAATAGCGGGTCGTAACCAAATCCGCCTTGACCGCGTTCTTCTGGGATGATTTCCCCTTCGCACACTCCTTCCGTGAACTGCATCGGTCGTCCAGGGACGGCGATGGCGATCAGAGCGCGGAAACGTGCTGTCCAAGGCCTGGGCTTATCTTGTAGCATTTCCAGGAGGTAGCGCCTACGACTGGCTTCGGTGGAGGGTTGTGGGCCAAAGCGATTGGAGTGGAGACCGGGGCGTCCTCCGAGAGCGTCGACTTCTAAGCCCGAGTCGTCGGCCAGGGTTGGCAATCCACTGGCCTCCAGAAAGGCTTGTGCTTTTTTGGCCGCGTTCTCGGCGTAGGTTTGACCATCCTCCAGGACGTCGATGGTCAGTCCTAGGTCAGCCGGGGTGATTAATTCCAGCCCCAAGTCGCCAAGTAAGGCGAGGATCTCAACAAGTTTTCCGCGGTTGTTGCTGGCGATGAGGAGTTTTTTCATAGGCAAAGGTTAGGCGGCGGATTGTGAGTACCACAGGCGCAGACCACCGTGCTGTCTGGCGTAGCGGCGCAGGGCACTTTTCATCCGACCTTCAGTCTTGAAGAGCATAAAAAGCTGCGAGCGATAGGCGGCGACGGCCTCGGCCCACGCTTGCATCCCGTTCTCGGAAACCGGGTGTAGAGTCGATGCCAGCCCGGTTGTGATCGATTGCAGGACAGCAGCGGCCTTGAGCACATAGGGGACATCAGCGTAATAGCGCAGTGCTCTCTCAAGCCGTTCGGCAGCTAGGCGAACAAGCAGATGGTCCACATGACCTCCAATCGCCAGCGGAGAGACGAGCACATCTTCTGGGGTCAGATGCTCGGATAGCCAGGCGGCAATTTGCGCCGGCAGATTGCGCTCGAGCGGACTCCAGGGGACAAAGACGCCCTGAGTGTAAAGCGCTTCGCCGTTCGGAGCGCGGCGGTAGATGCAATCGGGCAGCGGACCGTGTAGGATGTTGGCGCCCAGGCGAGCAGCAGCTTGTCGATCTTCCTCGCGACGCAGGTGGACAGTCTCTTCCGCTGAGCCTGTCCTCCAAAGCAGGTGGATGCGCTGTGCCAAGGGGGAAAGGGGCGCAGGAGGTGGGCTGCCGGCGCAGATGGTCCAGATTTCCACCGCCTGTCCTTGTTGTGCTTGTTCGTACATGAGACCACCGCAGGAGAGCACGGCGTCGTCGAAATGGGGGGAAAGGTAGACCCATCGCATGATTATTCTTCCTCAATGATCTCTCGCGCCAAGGCCTGGAGCGCCTCGGCCTCGTCTGTGTGGGTCGCTTGCCAATATTTTTCGAGCAGTTCGAGCGGGCTTAAAGTGCCAATGCTCTGTCCGTCAGGCAGGCGGATGCGCACTTCGCTTTGTGGTCGGCGGACGAGATGAAACTCAAAAGCCTCGGCGGCATAGCGGCGCAAAGAAGCCTCATCAATAAAGGTCTCCCACTCGCGCGGATAGGTGATCGTCAATCGAACAATAGCACCCTTCAAAGCGGATGGGGGTGGCAAGGCGCTTTGGATGGTGTCCCAGACATGTTCGGGGGAGTGAAGTGTGACCGAACAGTCAAGGAAAGGGCGGATACCAGTGAGCTTGCGCCATTCGACTTGCGTCCGGCCGCGTTCCACTTCAGCAAGGACGAAGAATTTTTCGTCTCCCGCTTCGCCGAAGTCAACGCGCTCGATGGAACCTGGATAAATGACCGGGGGATGTGCTCCTTCGTTTAGGTTTTGGGCTTTGTGAATGTGGCCGAGGGCAACATAGTCCAACCGGGGATGACGCACCAAGGAGCCTGGCAAGACCCAGTCATTGCCGAGCATGACATTCCGTTCGGCGCCGTATTGTGCTCCCTGGACGGAAGCGTGGGCGGTCAGGATAAGTGGCAGGGCGGGGTCGGCTTGTGCAATCCAGGTTTCGACCAACATTGTCAAACGCTCTTCCAAGTCGGCATTGACTTGTTCCAGATGGCCGCTCCTTTCTCCAACGGCAATCAAGCCGGAACGATTGACCCAGGGCAGGGCGATGACCTGTGCTGGTAGCCCTAGCTCGGCAGCAGAGAGAAAGCGCGGCCGGTCGAGGACGGTCACCCCGGGGACTTGTAAGGTATCGAATTCTTGCACGGCATGGGCGCGGCCAAACGCCGGAGAAAGGTCATGATTGCCGACCAGGAGCAAGGTGCGAATTCCGGCTTGCGAGAGTCGCATAATCCGTTTGCCCCACTCGCGCTGATAGGTTGGGACGGGGCTGCGGTCTTTGTAAGCATCGCCTGCGAAAAGCACAAGGTCTACCCGTTCGGCGATGGCTGTCTCGATAATCGTGTCCAACGATTGGAGAAAATCCAACACGCGTATAGGCAGTCCCGTCTGGGGATCGTGGCGGCCATAATTGGCTATGTCGATATGAGCGTCGGCGAAGTGGAGGAGTCGCATGATCAGAGAGGTGCGAGTGGAACTGCTAGAGAAGGAAGCTGCTTCAAGGGGAGATGCCCCATTCAGCCATTTTTTGCAGGCCAGCGGTGAAATTCGGGTTGTAATAGACCGCCTTGCGCAGGTCAGCGTAGGCTTCGTCGTAGTATCCTAGGGCGGCTTTGGCCATGGCGCGCCAGTAGAGCGTCTCTTCCAAGACACGATGGCGGAAGAGAGTCTTTTCGGTTGCATTGGCCAAGTTAATCACATCCTGGAAGCGGCTGGTGTAGTAATAGGCTTTATAAGGGCCGGTCTGATACCACATAATGCGGTAAGGACGTTCCTTTTCTGGGAGAGAGTTGTAAATCTGAAAGGCGGTATCAAAAGCGAGTGCACCTTGACCATATTCGGTCAGCAGACCGTAACTCGTCCCTAGGTTGAACCAAGCGAAAAACTGGTCTATGCCGTTCAAGGTTTGGGTTTCTTGTTGAGCGATTTGCAGCGCCTTCTGGGCGGCCCAGGTTTCGCTGAGCCAGGGGCCGAGCGCTTGGAAGAGTTCTGCTTCGCGTTCTGGCGGATAAACCACGATGAAAACGTAATTGAAAGCACGCCAGCCGTTGACGTATTGTTCATAGGAAACACGCCGGTTCTTGCCCTGTTTCTCGTAAGGGATGTTGTCGTCCGGCGTGTAGGAGTCCTGGAAGATAAACTCGCCAGTCGTATCGTCATAGCCGGTGGTGAAAGCGTAGTGTCCGGCCCATTGCAGCGTGTAATCAGGCGGAAGAATCTGATAGACACCCTTCTCCGTAATGACCGGAAAACCGGCGGCGATGAGCTGCTTGAGCAACTCTACTGTCCCACCGTAGCGGTAGAGGGCGCGGAACTCGGTGTAATCGTTGACGAAGTCTACCATCTCATAAGGCATGACGTTGACATCCGTTTGGGAACGTTCGACAAAATTGAGCGCCGGGTCGTTTGGGCCAGGTTTGAGGATAGTGCCGACTTGGTCACGCAATGCTAGGGTCTTACCAGGTAGGCCGGTCCAACCCCAGTACTGGAGGGCCATGGTCAGGTTGGCTGGGCCGCAATAATTCCAGCGATTCATTTGGTCTACGAAGACAACGCCGTTAAGGATGACCGTTGGTGGGAGGGGTGTGGGGCTGGGTGTGGGGGTGGAGGTGATGGTTGGTGTTGCTTCTAGGGTGGGAGGCGATGTGGGTGTTTCAGTAGCCGTTGGAGGAGATAGTAGGGTTACCTGTCCTTGTTGGGTTGGCAGGAAGACAATTTGAGAAGGCGGGTTAAGGAAGTAGTACAGCTGCGTTTGCCAGTTTTCGATCCGCCAGGCGAGACGGTCATGTACCCAGGGGATGTTGTAGAAACCGATCAGGACCAGCACAAAGATCAGGAAGCCGAGAAAAAAGGAACTTGTTTTCTTGGACATATAGTGGATTATAGCAAAAAATGCAACCATGGAGCGCATTTGAGAGGGGAGTCTCTTTTGTTTTTGCGTTTCCGGCCAAAAACTTTCTAAAAGTCCAGGGCCGGTGGTGCAACGCAACGACAAGCTTTGGGCATAGATGCCATATGGTATTGGGACAGAAAAGTGAGCTGATGGATTTATGTCTTTAAGAAAGAAGTTATTGACAAGACTTATTTTAAGTTATAAAATAAGATTACCTCTCCTCTCGTCCCCAGGATGTCTTTTATGAAACCTCCCCGCCGTACGATTGATTTGCGTCAGGTCAATTCGCAGAGCATCTTACGCGCTCTTTCTCTAGGCGGACCAATGAGCCGGCTGGAATTGAGTGCTCGCACGCAGTTGAGTCCCGGCACGGTTACCAATGTAACCAACGATCTGCTTGAAGAAGGGTTGCTCCTGGAAACCGGCGTAGAGGAATCGCTTGGAGGGCGGCCGCGCACGATTCTGGATGTCAACCCAGAGTATGGCTATCTGCTTGGCGTGGATCTGGGCGAGACGCATGTGCAAATCGAACTTTTTGACCTGTCGCGCCGCAAATTGGCTACCACTCGTCAGCAAATGCGTTCGAGTATCAGTATTCCCGACGAGTATGTCCAGGCGATCGCGCTGGGGGTCAAAGATCTTGGAATCGGACGAACAGTGGAACGCTCTCAGATACTAGGAGTGGGAGTAGGCGTGCCGGGGATTGTGGAACACAATGGCCCGGTGAGCGTTGCTGCGCCGATGTGGGGATGGCGTCCCATGCCTCTCTTGGAGATGCTCGAAAATGCGCTACAGTTGCCCGTTTACATTGATAACGGCGCAAAAGCGATGGCGTTGGCTGAAGCATGGTTTGGCGCCGGACGCGGCGTGGAAAATCTGGTGGTCCTCCTCATCGGTACTGGTGTGGGCGCCGGGATTATTACGAAAGGTGCGCTTTATCGAGGGGCGACCAACAGTGCCGGCGAGTGGGGGCATACCAAACTCGTCTTGGATGGCCGTCCATGTCGCTGCGGCAGCCGCGGTTGTCTGGAAACGTATGTTGGCGCACCCGGCATCCTCACTACCGCCGCCGAACTCGGCCTTTCTGCCGACTTGCCCGATGACCAGATGGCCGCCTTTCATACTTTGGTCCGGCTCTATCAGGAAGGTCGTCTAGAAGCACAGGCGCTGTTTCGGCAAACAGCACAGATGCTTGGTGCCGGCCTGGCCAATCTGGTCAATCTCTTCAACCCTCAGCGGATTGTCCTCGGCGGTTGGGCAGGCATGCTTTTAGGAGAAATTCTGCTCGGCGAAATCACGCAAGCGGTGCGTGCTTATTCACTGACCATCTCCATGCAACCGCTGGAAATTCGCACTTGTTACTTCGGGCAAGATGCCATTTGCGTCGGTGCGGCTTGCCTGGTGTTGGAAGAAGTGCTGTCTCTCAACCCGAAATTCATGCGACGAAGAGCACTATGATGCATCGTTTTCCCGTTCTCACCTTTCAACGCGGCATTGCATATTTTGACGGAAAGCCTCATCTTCTGATCAGTGCCGATTATCCCTACTATCGAGATGAGGCTGACAATTGGATTGATCGCCTCAAGATGCTCAAGATGCTTGGGATCGGGGTTATTACGGCCTACCTTCCTTGGCGTCATCATCAGTTATCTCCCGATTCTCCCCCGGATTTTACTGGGCGTTCCTCGCCCAATCGGGATGTTCAGAGCTTTTTAGAGCATTGTCGGCAGCTCGGGCTGATGGTTATCCTGAAACCTGGTCCCTTTGTCCATGCTGAATTGAATTACGGTGGCTTGCCGGATTGGGTTTGTCCCCTTCAGAATGCAAATATCGAACCGCTGCGCAATGCTGACGGACAGCCGCAAACCTGGGGTGGAGCGCGCCTGACCCCAGAGGGGCGTCTCGAGCCCTGGCCGCTGCCGGCGCCGCTTTCTCCCGAATTTCTCCGCCTGAGCCAGGAATGGTTAAGCCTTGTCGGGGAACAGGTTATTGGTCCTCATCTTGCGCCGAACGGCCCGATTATTGCCGTTCAGTTGGGCAACGAGGGACTTTACTCCAATGGTCAACACGCCCCATGGGAGTACGATTACAGCACTTCGGCGCTCAATCGTTATCATGCGTTTCTGCAGACGAAATATACCTCCTTGGAGGCCTATAACCGTTGGCATGCTTCTGCTTTTGACCGTTGGGAAGCGATCCAACCACCACGTCCAAGCACCCTACGGCGCGAGGCGCAGCCTTCACAACTTCAGGATTGGGGCGAGTTTCAGGCGGTGTATTTCAATGAGATTTTGCGACATTGGCAAATGGCCCTTGGTGTGGATGTGCCTATCCTGCTCAACCAAAACCCACCGCTTGATGCGCCTTATGGCTTGGATGCCTGGCTGACGCGCGTTGAACCGGAGCGTTGGTTGGGCTTCCATTATGGCTTTACGGACTGGGTGGGCGATGTTTCGGCCAATCCTTCAGCGTTTCATCGCTATGTGCTGACCGCTAAGCGCTTCCCTGGCCCGAACATGGAGGAGAATTGGGGCTTTTCTCAACTTTATGACTCGGCTTATCAGGATGCCGCGACCTGTTTTTATCAGACCCTGGTAGCTCTCAACAGTGGCGCAACTGGTTTCAATGTCTATACTGGCGTGGGGACAGCGCACGCCGACTCAAATTTGGATCTGATTCACGGCTCAGCATATCCGGATACTGCGCCTATCACGCCAGATGGCTTGCTGACGCCCAAAGCCGAGATTGTTGGGTGGCTGGCGAAATTCTTTGAGCGTCATGGAGGAGAGTTCTTGGCTTGTCGCCCCATGCAACCGGTTGCCTGGGGGCTGTATCTGCCGCATGTCCGTCTTTCGGCCTGGTCTCCAAAAAATGATTCCCAAGCGCCCCAGCACGGCAAATATCTGGGCGCGTTCCAAGAGCAAATGCGTCGTTTGCACCTGGAGTATGCTGTGCTTAATCTGGAAAGAGCCACGGCGGCCGACTTATTGACTTATCGCTTTCTCTTCCTGGCAGGGGGAAAGCAGATGGCGGAATCGGTGCAAGCCAAATTGGTCGAATATGTCTGTCAAGGCGGGCGGTTAGTCTTCCTGGAGCGTATCCCTCGCCTAGACGAACAAGGCCGACCTTGCGAACTACTTTGGCAGAGGCGCTCTGCTTTGACAAACTTGCCAGAAGGCGGATTCGAGGCTTTGCTTGCCGATTTGCCGCGCCCGAGTTTTCAGTTTGGGCGCGCCGACATCTGGATTCGCACCCATCCTGAACGAGATGTCCACTTTGTGACAGTCCTGATTCCCGCCGATGGAGAGACTACACTCGCAGTGCGCCTGCTCCTGGGGAACCGTTGGCATTCTTTGCACCTCGCGGCGGCACGTTCTGGTGGAGCTCTTTTGCGGGTGGAAAACGGCCGAGTGACCGATTGCTTGCTCAAAGGAGTCAATACTTATCTTGGCACTTTGGTTGCGCCATATTGCCGCTTCGATGACCAGACAATTTCTCTGGACCAACCCGGCGACTTGCTTCGGTTGCGAGAAATCGGTTTCTTTCTGACGCCGACTGTGCTTGCTTTGGAAAAGGATCAGCCTTGAAACATGTCACGCTTCTTTTGGTCTTGTTCTACTTGCTTGCGGCTTGCGGTGACGCCATGACGGGCTTAACTGCTATGCCCTCTCCCACTCCCACCCCTGCGTTGGAGGGGATTCAGGTCTGGGTGACGCTGGGCGACCGGAGCAAATTGCTCAGTCATGAACCCCCCTTGCGCTTCACGCCCGGCCGACCGTTGGAAGGCACAACCATCCAGATTGACGCTTCTATTCTCTATCAGCAATTCGAGGGAGCTGGCGCAGCTATGACCGAATCCTCTGCCTGGCTCATCATGGATGTCTTGGATGAGCGTACGCGTGAGGAATTGATGCGTAACCTGTTCACGCGGGAAGGGAGTGGGATCGGCTTGAGTTATCTACGCCTGCCCATGGGCGCCTCAGACTTTGCATTGGACGACTATACTTACAACGACCTCCCTCTAGGACAGACTGACCCAACGTTGCGGTTTTTCAACATTGAGCGCGATCGAAAGTATGTCATCCCGGCGCTCAAGATGGCGCTTGCGCTCAATCCTGACTTACGCCTGATGGGGTCTCCCTGGAGCGCACCTGCCTGGATGAAACGTGGCGAACGCTTGCATGGCTCTTCGCTGCGCCCGGAGTTCTTCCAAGCCTTTGCCGATTACCATGTTCGCTTCATTCAGGCGTATGCCGCTGAGGGGATTACGATTGATGCCATCACTCCACAAAACGAGCCACTTCATGCTTCAGAAAGTTATCCGACGATGTACATGTCGGCGCAAGAGCAACAGAAATTCGTGCGCGACCATCTCGGACCGGCTCTACGCGCTGCCAATTTAAAGACAAAGATTCTCATCTTGGATCACAACTGGGACTTAGCCGATTATGCCCTGGAAGTGCTCTCCGACCCGGCTGCTGCAGCGTATGTGGATGGGGTAGCCTTTCACTGCTATGGCGGCGATGTTTCGGCCCAGAGCCGCATCCACGCCGCCTTCCCAGAGAAGGGAATTTGGTTCACCGAATGCTCCGGCGGCGAGTGGGCAACCGACTTCTCCGCCAATCTCAAATGGAACCTAGAGAACCTGGTTATCGGCAACTTCCGTCATTGGGGGAAGAGCCTGCTCCTATGGAATCTTGCGCTAGATGAGAATCATGGCCCTCAGAACGGCGGATGTCCGAATTGTCGCGGTGTGGTGACGATTCACCGCCGCACCCGCCAAATCACTTACAACGAAGAGTACTACGTTTTGGGACATGTGACCAAATTTGTCGACCCCGGTGCATATCGGATCCAGTCCACCCCGCGCGGCAACGGCGTGCCGGATCATGTCGCTTTTCTCAACCCCGACGGCAGTCTGGTTCTAATTGTACAAACCGACTCGAAGATCACCTTTCATGTCACCTGGAATGGACGCTTCTTCACCTACTCGATGCCTGCAAGCGGGGTCGTTACCTTCAAATGGCAGGCCAATGTGCAACCGATAGCGACCGTCACTGTGGTTGCAGCAGCGACGCCCACCCCTCGCCCCACGCCTCCAGCTGCACAGGCTCCCTCTGCCGGACTCCTGCTCGATTTTGAAGATCGTCCGACCATCTTTGCGGCCCAGAACGCCCAGGCGGAGTTTGGTGAGATTGCCTACAGCGGTCAGCGTTCCCTCAAGAGCAGCAGCACTGACGGCAATTGGCATATTGTCGGGGTGCGGTTGAACCGACCTCTGGACCTCACTGGTTTCCAGAAACTCTGTTTTTGGGTCTATGACACGACCTTGGGCGATACTGGCAAGGCGAACAATACGGTTGGTTTGCGCCTGACCGATGCCTTCGGACGCAAACAGGAAATCTGGAGCGACCATGCTGTTGCCGGTCCAAACCCGCGTACTTGGCGCAACACTTGGGTGCAGATGTGCTTTTGGCTGAGCGCCTATCGTGAGGTGGATTTACAGACAATTACATCGCTCGAATTTGAGACCTACTGGCCTGGCCAGGTGTACTTTGATGATGTCAGCCTGGAGAAAAGCTTGCCCTGATCGGTTACCGCCTGTGCTTTGGAGTATCTCACTCCCAGAGGGAATGAGCGCTATCTACAACTTTTGTTCAAGAAAGGAGAAGATGAAATGAAACAGCCTGTTGCCTTTATACTCTGGAGACTTGCTTCTTGGTTGGTCGCCCTGCCCCTACTCTTGGCTGCGTGCGCCCCTCAAGCAACCCCCACACCGACTCCAGAACCAACCAGCCCCCCCGAACCGACGGTTCCTCCAGCAGTGCCGACCGTCATCCAAGATTTCGAGAGCGGAGCGCAACCGTACGACGCCTACAATGCCAAGGCTTCGATTGGTGATGTCGCCTACAGTGGCAAGGCTTCGCTCAAGAGCGAAAGCACGGAAGGTGAGTGGCATACCGTGGGCGTCAATTTGAGCAGCGGCCCGGTGGATCTAACACCCTATAACCGCCTTTGCTTCTGGGTCTACGATACGACCACCCATAACAACGGCATGGCGGCCAACACGGTTGGAGTCCGCCTAATTGACGCCAATGGTAACCAAGTCGAACGCTGGACCGATAACGAGGGCGTTGGCGCGAATGTCAAAACTCGTCTAAATGAATGGGTGCCAATGTGCCTAAACCTGATCACCTTCACCGGCATTGACCAAAGCAAGGTGGAAAAAATTGAGTTCACCATGTACTGGCCAGGGGTCTATTATTTCGATGACATCACTCTCCTGCCAGCTAGTGCTGAGGCTCCAAAACCCGGCACCGGTGCGGGCAATAAAGTCTTTGTGGTCACCCTGCAAGGCTTTGAGCAGGAAGACACCTACTATTCCGATTATCAAGCGGAAGTCAGTCTCTCGAACGAAGTCGTCCATAGCGGTAACTCCTCCCTGAAGATGTTCTACGAGAGCGGCGAGTGGCACGCCTTTGGCGGTTATCCGAACCCGAAGCCGGTTGATCTTTCCAAATTCGATAAACTCTGCTTCTGGATTTACGACACGACCACCAACAACGATGGCAAAGCGGATAACACCGTCGGGGTGCGCCTGTTCGATTCCTCCGGCGCCAATCAGGAAATCTGGACCGACCACGAACTGGCTGGGCAGAATCCCAAGACGGTAACCAACCAATGGGTGCAGATGTGCATCAATCTGGCTGCTTACACTGACATCAATCTGACCCAGATTGAGAAGATTCAGTTCGCCGTGTATTGGGCCGGCACCTACTACGTGGATGACATCCAGGCCTACGGCACCGTGGAAGCGGCCAGCGAACCGATAGTCGTTCAAGACTTCGAGAGCGAAGGGGAGAACTTCTATTCGGATTACCAGGCTGAGTTGAGCATCTCCACCGAGGTTGTTCATAGTGGCAAAGCAGCGCTCAAGATGTTCTACGAGAGTGGCGAGTGGCATGCCTTTGGCGCGTTCTTCAATCCACGTCCCTTCAATGCCTTACCCTATAGCAAGGTCTGCTTCTGGATTATGGACACCACCACTAATAACAATGGCAAGGCCGATAACACCGTTGGCGTGCGTCTGATTGACTCCAGCGGGCGTAATCCCGAAGTCTGGACTGACCATGCCGCCGCAGGCGAAAACCCCAAGACGGTTACGAATGAGTGGGTCAAGATGTGCATCAATCTGAATGCCTATGAAGGCGTAGATTTGAGCCAATTGGAAAAGATCCAGTTTGCACTCTATTGGGCAGGCACGTACTACGTGGATGACATCACCTTCGAGCCGTAAATCTCTCTCCTCCTCAAGCAGGACTCACCGACCCTGCAGGGTCGGTGAGTCCACCCCTCTCTTACATTGTTTTGTCTGTTGATCGGAGGATATATGAGCACATCTACTCGTTTGAGCCGACGCGACTTTCTCCGTTTGGCCGCCGTTGGCGCCGGTGCTCTGGCGCTTCGTGCTTGTGGCGTTCGACCTGGAAATGGAACGCCCGGCACGACAACGCGCATCACCCTCAAGACCGGTGGCTGGCCGATTGATGTTCCCTTTACCGGTGAACAGCTCTCTGCTTTCCAAAAGGGCTATAACAAGGCTTTTCAACAGTGGCTCGACCTCAACCCCGGCGTGACCGTTGAGAAAATTGAATTCAACGTCTGGAGTGCAGATGCCTTACGCACCGCTGTCGCCGGAGGCACAGCGCCCTTCCAGTATCCGATCGGTGTCCTGGGCGGTTGGAATGTCCCTGGCATTCAGGCCTCCTTTGCCGAAGGCCTCTTCGCTGATATCACTGCAGCCTTCCACAACAACAAAGTAGGCGATTTACTCGACCCCAAAGTAGCCGCCTCGACTTCACGCTGGCAGACGCGCGATGGCATTGTCTTTGGCATTCCCTACGAGGTTGTCTCCAGCGAAGGCTTTTTCTTCAACCGTGCCCACCTAGCCGAAATCGGCATGGATGAGATTCCGCTCACTTGGACCTGGCAGGATATGCGCGAACTGGCTCTTAAACTCACCAAAGGCGAACGAAAAGGCCTAGCCATGGCAGCGTATGTCCTGGATTGGATTCTCCCCACCATGGGCATAGACTTCGACGGTCTGCTTTCCCGCTACCCCGTACCGGGGCGCAGTTTTAACTGGCGTTGGGATTTCACAACCTTTGTGGATGACATCGCCGAGGGTGTCAATCTCTGGCGTACCATGTACTTTGAAGACCAGTCCGTCTACAGCGATCCCAATTTCTGGGATTTTTCGCAAAATGGACAACTGGCTGCAGCCTTCTACGCCGAGAAAGCATCGATGACGCCGGGCATCCATCTGTTCTTCTCTGATATGGCAAACAAGATGAACAAGACCATCCGCGAGGCCGATGAGTTTATGGGCTTTGTTCGTCAGCCGTTGGGACCGCTGGGCTTCACTTATCAGCTTCCCTTCTCGGTGAGTGCCTGGGCATTCAACCCCGACCTCAACCCCGAAGAACTCGACAAGGCCGTCTCGCTCTTCTCATATATGCTGCTCGGTGATGGGTTTGTGACCATCGCGCAGGAGATTTACAAAGAGACCGGCGACCCGAGCGAGATTGTACGCGCTATTCGTTGGCCGTTTGCCAACAAGTATTCTCACACCATTCCCGGGGTGCCGGGCACGCTGGACGAGGCGACAGGCAAACGTTATTCAGAGGCCATCAACACCCTCTTTAGCCAGCCGAAGTTACCCGAGGTCGGCGAATATGTGCCAGCGGAGGTCAACCGAGGTCCGGGCGATACTCCCTGGTACGATAAACTCACCCGCTGGGCCTACTCTACCGATCCCTTTGATGTCAAGGCCGACGCCGCCGAATTGGAAAAGATTCTCAACCAGCAGGCCAAGACCTTCCCCTCCGGTGTGGATGAAAAGGCCTTTGCTGAGGGTATCCACCGTTACTACCAGGATGTTGCGGCCTTTCTGCAAGCGAATGCTCCTACGTTCTATGAGCAGCGCTTCAAACCCTTTTATGACCTGCGTATCAAACCTGAATTCGGTTAATAGTCAGGGATGATGAATCCGACTCATAAGCATCCGGTCTGCATTCGGATAGGAGATGAGTATGACTGCAAGCGCTGAAACGCTCAATCCTTCTTCCATCGCTCCGCCTATTGAAGTTGCCCAACGCCGCCGGTTTTGGACGAACTGGCTTTTCGTCATCCCAGCCATGCTCTTCCAATTTTTTTGGGGCTGGTATCCGATGGTGGTGGCGATTTTTCTCAGCCTCACCAACGCTCCAATTCGTGGTGATCTCCAGTGGCGCTGGTTTGAAAATTATGCCCGCCTGGTACAAGACCCGTTAGTACCGTTCGCCTTCCGTGTCACCCTGGTGTATGCGGCTCTTTCGATTGCCCTGACGTTCTTCATCCCCATCTTGGTTGCTATCCTGTTGATGGAAATGCCGCCCAAGACGATGCGCATCATGATGATTCTTTGGTATTTGCCTCTCAGCGGGATTGCCAGCACGCTCTTTTGGCAATACATGTATAACGAGAGTTTTGGTATCTTCCAATGGATTGCGACTGCCGTACTTGGGTTGGAGCCGCAAGCTTTTCTCAGTAGCGAGCGTTGGGTTCTGTTTTGGCTGGTTGTCCCAGGTATCTTGATGTACGGCCCCGGCTTGTATTACATGGCTGGTTTACAGAGCATCCCCAAGTCCTATTACGAGGCGGCAGAAATCGAAGGTGCAGGCTTCTGGCGCAAGATTTGGACGATTTCTCTGCCCCGCCTACGCCCGATTATTGCTATGACCCTCACCTTTGCCATCATCGGTAGCTTGCAGGAGTTTACCTGGATGGACTTGATGACGCGCGGCGGTCCTAACGGCGCTAGCCGTACTGTGGTGATGTATATGTTCACCCTGCTCAACAACGGACGCTATGGCGACGCTACGGCCTTGGCTGTGATGCTTTTTATTCTCATCATGGCTATTGTGTTAGTTTACCGCGCGGTCTTTAAGTCTGACCCGGATGTGTAATGATTCCAAAGGAGTGCTCCAAATGAGTCTCTTTCCTGCTGTCGGTCGCAAACAATTTCGGACGCGTCTTTCCTGGTATACAGTGGTTGCCTTTCTCTGGCTGGGCGTCGTGCTTCACCTGTTGCCCTTCTATCTCATGATGGTCATTTCGATTACGCCGGCTTCGGAGGCGATGTCCATGCCGCCTAAGTTGTGGCCTTCGCAGCCGACTCTAGCTGCCTGGCGGTTGGTCCTGAACTTGAGCGAGGTTGCCAAATCGGTGTTGGCGCAACCGCTGAGCCGGTATTTCCTGAACTCTCTCATCATGACCTTTGGAACCATGGCCTTGAGCATTCCGGTCACCTCGTTGGCGGCCTATGCGGTCAGCAAACTGATCAAAGGGCGGGCGGCCAAAAATCTGTTTATCTTCTTCATCGGTACGCTGATGTTACCGGGGATTGTCAGCCTTATCCCGTCCTTTCTTCTGACGCGCAACTTTCCCTTTCCCTTGCCGGTTGCTCCGCACATCCCCGGCACCGACATTCCTTTCCCAACCCTGCGCCTGTGGAACACGTACTGGGCAGTCATCGTCCCCGCTGGCTTTAGCGCCGGCAATTTCCTGCTCTTTAAGGGCTTTTTCGATGGCATTCCTGATTCCATCATCAACGCCGCTCGCGTCGATGGCGGCTCGGAATTCAACATCTTCCGCCGCATTATCTTGCCGATGTCCATTCCGGTCTATGCAGTGGTGGCGTACTTCCAGTTCGGTGCAACTTGGGATAGTTACCTCTGGCCGCTGGTGGTGATTCAGGATAGCAAAATCGCTCCGCTCACGGTTGCTATTCGCAGCATCACCGATGCCTTCAACTACGCCGGTACTACCAACCCGATGACGGCCTTTGGTGCCTCGGCCCAAATGAACGAACTGCTTCGCCAGGGACTTTCCTGGAACGGCCTGATGGTCTTGGGACTGTTGCAAGCTTTGCCGGTTTTCCTCTTCTTTATTATTGCCCGTGAATACTTGCTCAAGGGCGTTAAGATTCAGGGGTTGAAATGACGCGTGTGGTCCTTGAAGATGTCGTCAAGTACTACTATCCCGGGATTGGCGCGGCCGAGACCAAACCCGTGCTTGGCCTTGACC
>JANWWB010000075.1 GCA_025056515.1 Anaerolineales bacterium | reverse complement strand
AGCAGGCGCAAGGGTCGGCGTTGGAACGTTCAGCTGTGCTTCCGCCTCGGGCGTTTCAAGGCGAAGCGGCCGGCCGGATTCATCTAGGGTCGGCAGGGTGTTGAGATCGTCGGCTTTGACGTATTGAGCCGCAACCCAACCGCTCCCCTTGGTCCCAAAAGGATATTGGATGCATAGCCATGAAGCGGTGCGGTTCTTGCCCGTTAGAAGAACCGGAGATTGAGTTTCAAGGACGCCTAAGCTTTCAAAACTTGTGCCCGGACCGCTGCGAACATTGAGACGCTGGGTAACACGCCCCCAGGTCATACCGGTCGGTGCTGAAGCGGGGAGAGTCAGTTCCAAGTAGCGAGCCGAAACCCAGCCAAATCCTTCAGGAGCGCCGGCGTGACGAATCCGATACCATTGTCCGTCCTGGCTTTGTAAATCTGCCTGAACGGTTTCTCCCCTTGAGAGCGTTGCAAGCACTTCGGCAGTGGTCGATGGGTCACGACGAATATTCAGGGGAGCCGTAACGCGCCCCTCGAGCAGAAGCGGCTCGGGTGTAGGAGAGGGAGGGCGCAAGGTTGCGCTCGGAGTGGCAAGAGGCGTTGAAGAAGGCAAGGGAGAGGGCGAAGCGGTCGGCGTTTGGGTCAGCGCAACGGCCTGACAGGCAACCAACCCCATCAGGGAGAGCAACGCCAAGCATGGAAAGAGTCTCATACGATGAATTTTACTCCCATTTGCCGAAAAGCCAGTTCCATCAGCCTTGGGGGGTAAAGCTCCTGCAGACCCAAACTCAGGCATGGGTGCAAAACGCCAACGGCGACAAAACCCCGACATGAAGCTGCCAGACAGATAATTGTCTCTTTCTAAAAAAATCCGGAGGCCGATATGAGGCCTCCGAACGCAAAGCAAGCGGGAAAGCGATAGTTGACTCATGGAGAAGGGGTGGGGGAAAGGGTGCGAGCATCTTCAGCGGTTTTTGGCATGCCGTTGAGCACCCAAAGTTTCCACATCTCGATATACTTTGGATCCATCAATTTGTTAGGAGGCATGGCGCGGATAGGATCGCCGTTTTTATCGGTCTGTTCCTGTCCTTGGATGAGCAGGAGCAAGAGGCTATTCGGGTCACCGGCTACAATTGCCGGGCCGTTATCGCTCATGCCGATAATTTCCTCATAGGAGGTCATCAGATAATTGTTGTTTTCCTTGCCAGGACGATGGCAGGAAAGGCAATAACGTTTGGTCAGCGCAGCAATGTGTACCTCGTAAGATGGAATTTCCCCTGGGGCAAGTTCAGGAATAGAGGAGATAGCGGCATCGGCAGGCAATTCTGCGCGGTCATCCCAGGAATAGCGCATAAAGGTTACGATGTACTCAATTTCGCTGGGACCAAGCTCGCCGCCGTAGGCTTTTCCAAAGGGAGGCATACCTAAACTGGGTAAGCCATAGGCAATGATATTGGCCAAGGTCTCGTCGCTGTTGGTGTACATTAAGTCGGGGTTGTTAATCGCAACGATCTCGCGTCCCTCGAGACCTTCAACGCCGGTGATCACGGTTACCTCACCATCAGCGCCATGACATTCGGTGCAGTAAATGGAGTAGAGATCGGCGCCCAAGGCAAATTTTTCGGCCAACGTGTCAGCGACTTCGGATTCGGCCACGACTGGACGAGGGGAGACGAGCATGACGGCAATAGCCAGGCCGAACATCAAGACGCTCGAGATGGCCGCTACACCGATTTGAGCGCGTCGTGCGGCGGCGCCGAGTTTCTTTGCCAAGGCCGCTAACACCAGCAGGGTGAGATAGGTCGCTCCTGGAATAAGCAGACCGCCTATCATTTGCAACCAGGTAGGCAAGGTCAGGTGACCTTGTTCATCCACAGCAGTTGGATAATCGGCCATCATCGTCAAAGTAATCATGCTCACGACAAAGACGGCCATGATGGTCAACGCCAGGACGCGACGGGTGTAGTGGCGATAGGGATTTTGATCCAAAAAGGGGAGCAAAATCATGCCCAAGATGACGGCGCTCGGAATCAAAACCGTGGCAATCCATTCGATTTTGCCTAATAACGGAATCTGACCATAGAGTGCGAGGAACTTGAAGAGAAAGAGAAAATACCACTCTGGCTTTGGAATGTAGCTCGAGTCACTAGGGTCAGCTTTGGGTTCATTGGGAATACCGACAAAGGTGGCCAGCAAGATAAGCAGGAGAAACAACCCCATCGAGACAATCAAGTCTTTGTAGAGGCTATCTGGCCAGAAGCGCTCGCCTTTTTGCAAAGCGCGCTGATACTTGGCAAGAACGGCTTTCTTTTGTTCTTCGTTCATAAAACCCTCCTTGGGGGTTAATCATCCTTGTCTGGGAAGGCGGATTCACCGTGTTTGATGATAAGGTAAAGATGAACGCCGATCAGGGCAGCGAGCAGGCCAGGCAAAATCCAGATATGGGCGGCGAAGAAGCGGCTGAGAGTGAGGGCACTGAGGTCCGAACCGCCACGCAGCGCTTTCATGATGAATTCGCCGATGAACGGGGCAGTGCCGGCAATAGCCGTTCCAACGGTGGTTGCCCAGTAGGATTTCTGATTCCAAGGCAGAAGATAGCCCGTGAAACCCATTCCCAGAGTAAGCAGAAGTAAACCAACACCAACCAGCCAGGTCAGTTCACGAGGATATTTGTAAGAGGCTGTGACGAAGACGCGTAGCATATGGATGAAGACAACCAACACCATTAAGCTTGCGCCCCAGTGATGAATCCCGCGAATCAACCAGCCGAAGCGCACCCCGGTCATAATATATTGGATGCTATCGTAGGCGTGGTCTGGAGAGGGAGTGTAATAGACAGTCAGGAAGATCCCTGTCAATCCCTGCATGAGAAAGAGGAACAAGCTGGCCGAGCCGAGAGTGTTCCACCAATTTCCTTTCGGCTCCGGACGGTCCAGCAAGCTCTTATACAGGTCGCTAAGACCCAAACGTTCTTCAAGCCATTGATAGAGTTTGCGCCACATGGGATCACCCTTCTTTGAATAGAATTTTGATGACGCCATCCTCGATTTTCGCATGCTCGCCCTCGTAACGGTCGAGCGGTCGGGGCGGTGGACCGCCCAGGACATTTCCATCAATATCAAAGGCGGCATCATGACAGGGACAAACGAAAGCTCGTTTCTCTTCGACCCAATTGACACGGCAATGTAGGTGTGTACAAAGATTGGAAAAAACCACCACATCGGTCTCCGATTTGCGCAGGACAAAGACGCCGTAACTCGAGGAGGTCTTCTCCCAACCATTGACGCGCGAACGCACGAAGGTAACCAGGGTGGGTTTCCCGATCTCAAAGTTTTCTAGCGGCCCCAGGCTAATCCAAGTCTCCCCCTGCTCAGATTTTAGGGCCGGATCAAGCAGATACACCAACCCAGGAATACCGATAATTGTCCCGATAACTCCACCTCCTACAATTGTCGCCAATTTGATAAAATCACGCCGGCTAATGTGATGGGAATCTGTCATTTAAACCTCCTTTTCGGGTAAAATTTATCGGGAAGATGGCAACAACTCAGAGCAGCACGCTTGGTATCCTTCCATATCAGTTTACAGAGCCGGGTCGAGCATGGATCATGCCAAGACCCCGAGGGAAGAGGAGACCATTTTTCCGGCTAAGGGTAGAACTGATTGAATTATAAGAAAGCCGGACGGGTTTTCATGAGGAAATCTGGAATAAATAATCTATGAGCATCGTCACTATTTCATCCCTATGGAATAATGAGATAATACACCCACTTAAACCATCCCTGAGGAGGCTACGATGGGCTTAAAGCGAACTGTTCGTTTGGGGGAAGCCTTGCGGTATCGCGGACAAGGGCCGATGTTGGCCTTTCTTTTACATCGTATCGGTGGGGTCAGCATGGTGGTCTTCGTCGGTTTGCATATGGTTGCTTCGTTCGTGGGGGGGGATTTCGGTCGCTTTGTAAACGGTGTCTATCAGCATTGGCTCTTTCAGGCTTATATCTATTTCTGTGCGCTTTTCCATGCCATCAATGGCTTGCGGATTGTGATCATGGATCTTTGGCCGAAATTGCTCGAACATCAGCGTGAGGCCATCTGGCTTGAGTGGGCTGTTTTCTTGCCGATTTATGCACTTTCGGTCTTCTGGCTGGCGCGCATTGGTCTAGGAGGTTGACATGAAACCATCCAAACGGACACTTTCTCTGAAGGAGCGCGGTTTCGATTTTGAGACCTTCATGTGGTTCTACACACGTATCTCAGCGCTAGCGATGTATCTCTTTGGGTTTGTAGCTCTCCTTGGAGCGATGGTGATGGGAGCACGTTTGCACATGACTCTGGCGGATGTAATTCGCTGGAGCTTTATGCCCACTCTCTATCACGTCCAGAACACCAATATTCCGGCGATTGAACCTTGGGTGAGTCTGTTTTGGAAATTGACAGCCAGTCTGTTCGTCCTGTTTGCTGCCGGACACGGTTTACATGGCCTTTTGAGCGTCATCGAAGAGTATATGACCATCCCATGGTTGCGTCGTACTTTTCGCATGGTGGTTCTTGCTCTGTGGGTGGGCGTGAGTTATATTGGCATCTATCTCCTCTGGACTGCGGCATAGGAGATGACGATGAGAACGCATCAGTTTGAAGTGGTTGTCGTGGGCGCTGGCGGAGCCGGCTTGATGGCCGGTCTGTACGCTTCTAAGACTGCGAAAACGGCTGTGATTAGCAAACTGTATCCAACTCGCTCGCATACCGGAACCGCACAAGGTGGCATCGGTGCAGCACTCGGGAATGTCGAAGAAGATCATCCCGAATGGCATACGTTCGATACGGTCAAAGGCTCGGATTACCTGGGCGATCAAGACGCCATCGAATTTATGTGCTTTGAAGCCATCCCGGCTATCTATGAGCTTGAACATATGGGATTGCCCTTCGACCGGACGCCGGATGGCAAGATTGCTCAACGCCCGTTTGGTGGACATACCAACAACATCACCGGCAAACCGGTGCCACGCGCCTGCCACGCCGCCGACCGCACCGGCCACATGATTCTGCAAACGCTCTATCAGCAGTGCTTAAAGCACGAGGTGACCTTTTTCGATGAGTTCCAGGTTGTCGATTTGATTATGGTGGATGGGAAGGCTGCTGGGGTTGTTGCAATTGAGCTGGCGACCGGCGAGTTCCACATTTTTCACGCCAAGGCGGTTATTTTTGCCACCGGCGGGCATGGACGCATTTGGGAAATCACTTCGAATGCGTATGCGTTCACCGGCGATGGACCGGCGATCACCATGCGGCGCGGCCTGCCGCTGGAAGATATGGAATTCTTCCAGTTCCACCCAACCGGTATCTACAAATTGGGCATTCTCATCACCGAAGGCGTCCGCGGTGAAGGTGGTGTGCTGATTAACGGCCTGGGTGAGCGGTTTATGGAACGATATGCGCCTAAGGTGAAAGACCTGGCCTCGCGCGATGTCATCAGCCGCGCGATTTATACGGAAATCCGCGAAGGCAGAGGCATCAACGGACAGAATTATGTCTATCTCGATGTGCGCCCGGAAACGGTGAATAAGTATGCGGCGATTGATGGGCGCAAAAACCCGGACGGTTCACCCTACACCGTGACCGGTGAGCAAATCTTAGCAAAGCTGCCGGATATTATTGATTTTTGCCGCGTGTATTTGGGCGTGGACCCGGTCACCCAGCCGATGCCGGTCCAGCCGACTGCACACTATGCGATGGGCGGCATTCCTACAAACAAGTACGGCGAGGCGCTTGCAGATGAGAAGAATACAGTCGTGCCGGGGCTATACGCAGCAGGTGAATGCGCCTGTGTGTCGGTTCACGGAGCGAACCGCCTTGGCACGAATTCGTTGCTTGACCTGGTGGTCTTTGGAAAGTATGCCGGTCTGCGCGCTGCCGAGTACGCCAAGGGCGTTGACTTTACCCCTTTGCCTGCCGACCCGGCCGGTTTTGCCCGTGAACAATTCGAGCGTATTCGTAATGCGGATGGTAGCGAGAATGCCTTTGACATTGCGACTACGATGAAGAAGGTCATGTTCGACGACATGGGCATCTTCCGCACCGGAAAGGGGATGGAAAACGCCCTGAATGTGATACGGGAACTGAAAGAACGTTTTAAGCATGTCCGTCCGACCGATACAGGCTCGGTTTTCAATCTGGAGCTGATGAACATCTGGGAGCTGGGCAATTTGCTCGACCTGGCGGAGATTACCACCATCTCGGCGCTGGCGCGGACCGAGAGCCGGGGTGCCCATGCTCGCGAGGATTACCCCGAGCGCGATGACAAGAATTGGCTCAAGCATACGCTGGCTTTTGTGGATGAAATGGGTAACGTGGAATTGAGGTACAAACCCGTTGTCATCACCAAATATGAGCCAAAGGTGAGAACGTACTAAACGACGTCTTTGTGAGAGGTGGTGCTTTAGCAGTAAAGCCCCTCCTGCTGAGAGTGCTTTGTCGCCATGTACTCACAATGGTCGCTGAAGACGAGGTGTTATCATGGAAGTCACGCTGAAAATCTTTCGCTACAACCCCGAAAGGGACAAAAAACCCTCCTA
>JANWWB010000063.1 GCA_025056515.1 Anaerolineales bacterium | reverse complement strand
GCCGAGCGTTACAAAACGTACGGCGAGAACTCTTGGGGTCTTAGCGCCGGCGATAGCCCACACGGTTACGACGTTTTCGGCGCGCCACCCTGTCGAGGTGAACCGCATCATGACGGCACGATCTCCATTTACGCCGCAATTGCCTGTTTGCCCTTCTTGCCCGATGAGAGCTTGGCCTTAATCGACCATCTCTATCGAGAACATCCACAATGCTGGGGCAAATATGGCTTCTTCGACGCCTACAACCTGGACGTTTCACCTGCCTGGTACAGTCAGGACATCTATGCGATCGACAAAGGCGTCTCAATGATTCTGCTCGAAAACTATCTCACCCGCTTGGTATGGGAAGTCTACACCGATAGCCCGTATTTGCGTCGGGCATTGGAAATTCTCGCATTCAAAGAAATTAGCTCGCTACAAAGTGACCGCAAATGACCTGCAAAAATACGACAACTGTACCCATGATTTGTGATTGTCCTATGCTCTGTGCAAACATCGGTTATTGTGTCACTATGAGCGCGGCGAAGCAGTCTCCTGGATTGCCAGGAGATTGCTTCGGCGGCTACGCCGCCTCGCAAAGACACTCAACAATCAGAGGTTGACTCCTTGCAACAGAGCAATTGTCCTCATGCAAGTTTGCATTTGAGTTTTGAGCCTCACTTTCAGACCTTACAGACAGAATGAACTATGAGACACTTAGCCATCCGCGATAACCTCTTCTGGCTGGACCATCGCCCTGTGCTCTTACAAGCAGGCGAATTCCACTACTACCGTACGCCTTCCGACCAATGGGCACACCGTCTCGGATTACTCAAAGCTGCTGGTTTCAACGCCGTTGCCACTTATATCCCTTGGCGCTGGCACGAAATAGAGGAAGGTGTCCTCGACTTCGATGGTCATAGCCACCCGATGCGCAACTTGGTCGGTTTCCTTGATCTGGCTGCCTCGCTTGATCTATGGATCCTGCCCCGCCCCGGCCCGTATATTATGGCAGAGACGATTAACGAGGGCATCCCCGATTGGGTCTTTTCAAAGTATCCACAAGTTGCGCTGATTGACCAACACGGCAAACCACACAACATCGTCAGCTACCTGCATCCCGATTTCCTCGCCTGCGCCGCTCGCTGGTATCGCGCCGTCTTCAGCGTCCTTGCTCCGCGCCAGGTCACGCGCGGTGGCAGAATCCTTGCCGTCCAGCTAGACAATGAAATGGGCATGATTCATTGGGTGCGCAACATCCTCGATACCAATCCCGACACCTTGGCACGCTTCGCCGCATACCGCAGATCAGGCTCGGTCCAACTGAGCCGGTCCGCCCCAAACAAGTCCGATGAGTTGTCCGACTTGCCCTCTAACTGGACATCTGACGCCAGAGCGGTAGAAGAGTACCGTCGCTTCTTCCGTTGCTACTTGCGCGAGTATGCCACCTTTTTGCTCAGTGAAGCACGCGCCAACGGCTTGGAAGTCCCCCCCATCATCAACATTCACGGTTTTGCCAACGGCGGTAAAACCTTCCCCATCGGCCTCTCGCAACTGATAGAAGTGATGGAACTCCCCGATGTCCTCTCGGCCACGGATGTTTATCCGATCTTCATCGGGGAGGGAAATTACCATGAGCTTCTACTCGTCAACGAGATGACCCGCGCCCTGCAAAACCCCGCCCAGCCACTCTTCTCGATGGAATTCCAAGCCGGTGGTAACCAGGATTTCAGCGGCGCGCAGACATCTTTCTACGACCTCCACACCCGCCTGAGCCTCTCCGTAGGGATGCGCGCCATCAATCACTATTTGTTCTTCGATGGCGAAAACGACCCTCTACTCAGCCCCATGAAACGCCATGACTGGGGTCACCCCGTCCGCAAAGACGGTTCGCTGCGCCGCCACTACCACCGCTACCCCAAGCTCTCCGCCACCCTGGCTGCCTACGGCGAAGCCCTGACCCTTGCCCGCCCAGAAACCGTCACTACGATTGGCTTCCGGCTTGATGACTTTATGACCGAAGTCAATACACCAGCCACAGAAACGACCTCCCGCATCTTGACCCATCAGCGTGAAACCATCTTGTTTGACTTCATCGCACGCGGACTGGCGCTCACCCACCGCCCCTTCCGCGCCCTTGAGCTTGCTCGCGCCACCCTCGACCCTCAGGAGACACCCACGCTCTGGGTGATGACCGACCATCGCTGCGAAGCCTCCCTTCAGCAGAAACTGGTTGAATATATGCGCTCAGGTGGCAAACTAGCGCTCCTCGGTCGCCTGCCGCAAGAGGATGAAACCGGCCAAGCTTGCACCCTCTTGCGTCAAGCGCTCGGCGTGACCGCCGTCCAAAGCGATCCACCTTTCACCCCAACCCACATCACCGCTTTCGGCTACGAGGACATCCCTGTCTCCTTTGTAGAAACCTATCAAGGCACATTCGACGAAGTCCTAGCCACCCGCAAAAACGAGACGGTCGCCTTTCTCAAGCACTTCCCTCAGGGCAAAGCAGTGGTCTTTGGGGCAGCGCTCAAAGCCGATACGCTCGATGACCTGGACGTGTTCCATCGGTTGGCGCTTGCACTGGATCTGCCGCCTGCCTTCACGCTTAGCGATTGGGCCGACGTGCGCTTGAGCCGTGGGCCGCTCGGCAAATTCCTGTTCATCAACAACTACCAAGATGACCCGATAGAAACCAAAATCGCTTGGCAGGGAGAGCGCCTCTTCGGCGGAGAAGCTATTCGCCTGCCCGCCCGCCAAGGCGCAATCCTACCCCTCGATTGGCCGCTTGCCGAAGGCATCCTCATCCACTACCTCACCGCCGAAGTGCGCCAGATCGCGCAAGAGCCTGACGGCCTGGTTCTCCATCTCGCACAGGATGAGTTCGTGGCCGAGTTCAGCCTCCAGGGATGGGAATGTCCGGCGGCACAAGCAGTTTCTGATTCTTCTCCAACCCGTTTGCGGTTGCGCGGTCAGACAGGTCGTCTCACATTCAAGACCATTCATCGATAGTGCCCTGTTGCAAAGACCCGCAAACTCAAA
>JANWWB010000060.1 GCA_025056515.1 Anaerolineales bacterium | reverse complement strand
AGACCTGCATTATGCTCGCCGATACGGACAAGCCGCAAGAGTCGTGGGAATTCCTCAAGTGGTGGATGTCCACCGAAACCCAAGTGGAATTTGAGCGGCAGCTCATCATGAACTATGGGCGCGAATACTTATGGTACACCGCCAACTTGGAAGCCTTCCGCTACCTTCCCATCCCAGAAGAACACAAAGAGGTCATCCTAGCGCAGTGGGAATGGTTGCAGGAACCAGTCAAATTACCTGGCACGTACATGCAGGAACGCGAATTGAGCAACACCTGGAACCGCATTGTCTTCAACGGTGCCAACCCACGCGTGGCGATCGACAACGCCATCCTGACCATCAACCGAGAAATGGCACGGAAGATGGAGGAACTAGGCTACACGAAGAACGGCATTCCAACCCGAGACATCCAAGTCCCCTCAATTGAAACCGTCCGTCGCTGGATGGAGGAGGCCCACAAATGAGCAAGGAGAACTCTCGGCTGCGCTTATGGCTCCAAAAAGAAGGCAACGCCTATGCCTTCCTAGCGCCTTATGCGCTCTTGTTCCTCGTTTTTATTGTCATTCCGGTCATTGTTGCGGCACTTCTTTCATTCACCTACTTCGATACCATTCAATTTCCTACCTTCATCGGTCTACGCAACTATATCACTCTCATCACCCAGGACGAAATCTTTATGAAATACGTCCTGCCGAACACGATTGAGTTTGCCGTCATTGTCGGCCCGGGCGGTTACATGCTGGCTTTCCTATTAGCTTGGATGTTGGCACAATTGCCCCGTCTGCCGCGCACGATTCTGGCGCTCATCATCTATTCGCCCTCGATGACCTCCGGTGTGACCATGGCGGTCGTCTGGCAGACGCTCTTCAGCGGCGACCAGAACGGTTACCTGAACAGTTATCTGCTTAACCTGGGTGTGATTCAAGAACCCATCCAATGGCTCCAATCGCCGCAATTCTTGATGCCCATCATGATAATCGTCACACTATGGAGTAGCATGGGGGTCGGCTTCTTAGCCATGCTAGCGGGCATTCTGGAAATCAACCCCGAATTGTATGAAGCCGCCGCCATTGATGGGATGAGCAGTCGCTGGCAGGAAATCTTCTACATCACCATCCCCTCGATGAAGCCGCAAATGCTCTTTGGTGCTGTGATGGCAATCGTCGGGACCTTTCAAGCCGGAGCGATTGGCGTGGCCCTTTCCGGCTCCAATCCAACCCCGCAATACGCGGGTCAGCTGATTGTAAACCACATCGAAGATTATGGCTTCTTGCGCTATGAGATGGGATATGCGGCTGCCATCTCGGTTGTCCTACTCTTGATGGTTTGGTTCTTTTCTCGGTTAGCTAATCGGCTCTTCCGCAGCGAGGAGGCATGATGAGACCCAATTGGCTGCGCAAACTCTATGGCCTACGCAATAGCGGGATTAACCCTTCCGGTTTCCACCCAAGCCAGATTCCGTTTTACATCATCCTAGCGCCATTGGTGGCCTTCATGCTTTTGCCAATTATTTTCATCTTCTCGACGGCCTTCAAACCGGCCGAGGAACTCTTCGCCTATCCGCCGCGCTTCCTTGTGGTCAACCCTACGCTCAAAAACTTCACCGACCTGTTCACCTTGATGTCCACATCCGATGTGCCGGTTAGCCGTTACTTGTTCAACAGCATCATCGTCACCCTGGCCTCTATGGCTGCCTCGTTGATTGTCTCCAGCACCGCCGCCTATGCTCTCTCGAAGAAGCGCTTTAAGCTCAAACAAATGCTTTTCACCATCAACACCCTGGCACTGATGTTCGTGCCGATTGCCGTGACCATTCCTCGCTTCCTCATCATCGCCAAGCTTGGCCTGATTGATAACTTCCTAGTCCACATTCTGCCTGCCCTGGCTATGCCGGTTGGTCTTTTCTTGCTCAAGCAATTCATGGATAGCGTCCCCAACGAGATGATTGAGGCCGCCCAAATTGACGGAGCAAATGACTTACAAATCTACTGGCGCATCATCCTCCCGATGATTAAGCCGGCCTTGGCTACCATCGCCATTCTCACCTTTCAGGCGACTTGGAACAACGCCGACACTTCGGCGATGTACATCAATATCGAAAGCCTGAAGACCTTCGCCTTCTATTTGAGCACGCTCTCGGCAACGACGGGAGGAAACACGGTCGCCGGTCAAGGGATGGCGGCTGCTGCTGCGCTGATCATGTTCCTGCCCAATCTCATCATCTTCATCTTCCTGCAAAGCCAGGTGATGAGCACGATGTCACACTCAGGATTGAAGGGATGAAACGCCTAATCTCCTCTCTCCTGATCCTGTTCTTTTTGCTCGGGCTTGCGCCCGAAGCGCCGGCGGGAGCGCTCGCCCCATACACAACCTGGGCGCTTGGCCCCGGAGGTCGGCTGTATCTGACCCAAGATGCTTACCTGCCCCTGGCCGAGATTGACCTGCCCACCTCTAGCGCTGAGGACATCTTCATCACAGACGATGGCAACATTTACATTGCCGATACCGGCAACGCCCGTATTATCCGCCTTAATCGAAATTTTCAAATTGCCGCTGTCTACGGCGAAGGCCTGCTTAAAGGACCAACCGGTCTATGGGTGGACAAAGAAGGCACCCTCTATATCGCTGACGCAAAGAGCAACACCATCGTCCTGCTTGACCGTCAAGGAAACCCGATTCATCAATTTGGACGGCCAAGCGAAGCCCTCTTTGGACGCAAAAGTGAATTTCTCCCCCGCAAGATTGCCGTAGACGCTCGCAACAACCTCTACATCGTCAGTGAAGGTTCAGCCAACGGCTTGGTTGTCATGACGCCTGACGGTCGCTTTTTGGGCTATTTCGGCGCTAATCAGGCCGTCATGTCGCTCAAAATGATCCTACAGCGCACTTTTCTGACTGAAGAACAGCTAGCCCAGTTCATTAAAAATGAGGCCGCATCGCCTTCCAATCTGACGATTGATCCGCAGGCGATGGTCTTCACCGTAACGGCCGGCACAAATCCGCGGCGTAGCATCCGCCGCTTCACCGTCGCCGGGAACAATATCTTT
>JANWWB010000037.1 GCA_025056515.1 Anaerolineales bacterium | reverse complement strand
GCAAAGCCACTGTGCGAGCAATGGCGGCTTTCTTCTGACCAATGGCAACGTAAATGCAGATGAGGTCTTTGCCTTTTTGATTGATAATCGTATCAATCGCGATCGCCGTCTTGCCGGTCTGGCGGTCACCGATGATCAGCTCGCGTTGGCCACGGCCAATCGGAATCATCGCATCAATGGCCTTGATGCCGGTCTGGACGGGCGTATCCACATCCTGGCGTTCGACCACGCCCGGGGCAATTCGCTCAATCGGCCGGTAACCAGTCGTTGCGATGGGACCTTTACCGTCCACCGGTTCACCGAGCGCATTCACCACGCGCCCGATGAGCGCATCTCCGACCGGAACGGAAGCGATACGCCCGGTAGCGCGCACTGTCATCCCTTCGACAATCCCTGAATAATCGCCCATCACAATGATGCCAACCGAGTCTTTTTCCAGGTTAAAGGCAATTCCCATGACTCCGTTTGCAAATTGGACGAGTTCTTGCGATCGGACGCTGGCCAAGCCGCTCACACGAGCAATTCCATCACCGGCTTCGATCACTTCCCCCACATCGCTAAAAGCAATTTCGGGTTGGTAACGTTCGATTTGTTTCTGAAAATCTGCGGCAATCTGCTTGACGAGGTCTGCCATTTGGCCTCCGAGAAAAAGATTTCAACCTGGATTTGTTTCAAAATCTATAAGATATTGACGCACAATCGCCCGGATGGTGTCCTCCGGGCTTATGCTTTTGGTTGTATCGGCCACTTGCTTCCGATAAAGCGGTGCGAATCATACCTGAAAGTGAGGGGATTGTCCAGTTTATCACGGATTCGAGCGGCCAGTTGGTCGTGCCAGGCTGTAAACAAAAGCAAAGTGCCTATCAACCCGTTACTTCAGAGCTCATCCTTCGCGCCCAGGCATACAGCGTTAATCAAGTCGGCCAGTAAACCGTATGCAGTTGTTTCTGGGCTAGGATTGCCTTCCACAATTGCTAAGCCGGGTAGCACATCGGTATGAAACTCGACGATAGAAGAGGAGCCATTGACACTGTAGAGCGGCGAGTCGGGAGCGACCATCTCCGGCGCAACACGGGCACGCACTCCACTCCCCTCACGTTGAGCCGTGCAGACCAGCTTCCAGCGTTTTCCCTGCCGTAGGGCTGCGGCAATCTGGTCGGAAGTTATCTCACGAATACCCTGGCGTTCGACCTGCTGCGGCTTGAGAGGGACATTCATCAGGACGGTCGTCAAGGCGGCAACCTTAATTGCGGCATCCCAACCATCTACATCGGCAGAAGGGTCGGTCTCGGCCAGGCCAATGGTTTGGGCATAGGCAACCGCTTGCTCAAACGACTCGCCCTGCTCCATACGTCCGAGGATGAGGTTGGTGGTTGAATTGAGAATGCCACGAAAGGAATGTATCTGAATCGCAGGTAAAGCTTGGCGGAAGAGCGAGAAAATCGGCGCACCGTCCATCACCGCCGACTCAAAGTAGAACTTACGCCCCTGACGTTTGGCCAGAGCAGTCAGGTCGTGATAGGCATGAACGACCGGCCCTTTGTTGGCCGTGATAACATGCATGCCGCGCTCCAGTCCAATCCGCAGAAAACTTGCAGCCGGTTCGCCGTTTTCATGGTTGACCGGTGTGTTCTCAAAAAGCACATCGGCCGGGACGGAATACAAGAAATCAACGATGTCTGTCAACGGAAAGCGGCTCAAGGCATTCAGAGATTGCCCAGTTTCTACCAGGTGCAAAGCTTCGTTCATATCCAATCCATCGGGATCAATGGCCATCCCATGCCGTCCCGTTGCGATCCCGGTGACGCGAATTTGAAGATCATAGCGGGCGTTCAGTTCGGCTTCTTTTCGTTGAAGCAGGCGAGCAAACGCACGGCCTACATTGCCAAACCCCACAAGAGCGAGATGATATAGCATGCCAAGTCTCCTTTCAAAGAATTGAGATTATAAAGGCGGATAAGGGAAGGCGCGCCGATGACGGGGTGGGAATGGATAGACCGGGTCAGCGAGCAAGTGCTCTAGGCGCGCTTCTAGTGCCTCAATCTCTTCCGGGGAAAGATACTCTTTCAGGGCAGCCAGCTGCACCGAGGCCTGGGCACGCAGCCGACGTAAAGATTCCAGTAGCGCTTGCGGGAACGGCTCGCCAGCAAAGTTCCAAATGACGGTGCGCAGTTTATTTTGGACATGAAAACACAGACCATGGTCAATTGCGTACAGGCGTCGGGTGCGCTTTTGGAAAAAGACGTGACTGCCTTTGCGGTCAGCATTGTTGGCTAACAAATCAAAGAGAGCAACCGGCCGTAGGCGTTCCACATCGGCGGGGCGGAAGTTAAAGTAATGATAGTTTGGATTGTATTCGATAAACTGTTGCAACGAGCCAAGGCCGAAGGGACCCTCGCGCAAAACGGTCACGGGAATAAAGTCCCACCCCAAAGCTCGACTGAGAAGGTAAGCAGCGACCTCTCGGCGAGCTAAGGTCGCTTCAGGAAAATCCCAGAGTGGCTGTTCGCCGCGCACCGGTTTATACACAGCCGGAAGAAGACAACCCTGATATTCGACCGTAACCAGGAACGTGTAATTCGAACCAAGTAAGAATTGCCCTTGAAGGGAAATTGCTCCCTTTTCTAGGACTTGTTTCCAGTCTTGATCGGTTAAGCGTTTGTTCTGCTTTGCCGCCATCCGGCCATTACCCTACGTCACTTTTTGTGTCCGTTTTTCTTAGGGCAAAAGTGGCCTTCGGGATCAATGGGTTGGCCACATTGTGGACAGATAGGCCGTCCGCGCTGGATGACCTCCAGGCCCCAGGCAATCAATTGCATCGCTTGCCGACGCGTGAACCAAAAACGGACAACCGCTGCCTCTTCGTCATTCTCTTCATCTGAGACAAGTTCGCGCGTCAGGAGGGCAACCAGGTCTCTCTCGCTATCATAACCCAAACCCATCTCGCCGGCGCGGAAGAGAGGGTCTACCGGCGGGTGAATATGCATTTTGTCTTCGTCGTAATCGGCCGGAGGAATGGCCAGGCGCGGCTCACGGCGACTTAATTCAAGAAGCATTTGTTGTAAGCCAACGATCAGGGTCTGGAGCTGAATCTTTTCGATGATGATCGTAACCGGTTGAGGATCATCTTCGGTCCAGCCTTGCAAATAGAAAACACGCTGACCGGGTCGGCCAATGGCGTCAACCGTAATATGACTGACAGGATCGAGGTCAATTTCCATCCGCGGCATATCTCATCGTGAAAGCATGTGCGCTAGTTTGAAGTAGTCAGGGTTGACCGAACGCGTTTTGTCGGTCACTTCGCTTAAGGGGACAAGCTCGATGTTACGGCCTTGTAGGGCGACCATGACATCGGTCTTGCCCTCCAGCAGTGCCTCAACCGCCCGAACACCCATGCGAGTCGCTAACATGCGTTCGAACGCAGTTGGCGAACCACCGCGCTGAATATGACCCAGGATGGTGACGCGCGTATCGAAACCAACGTCCATTTCGTCCAGCGCTTTCGCCAAGTCTACCACTTTGAGCGGTGCGCCCTCGGCGACGATGATGATGGCATGTGTCTTGCCCCGCATGTAGGCGTCCTCAACTGCAGCAGCAACCTCTTCGACCGTAGCCGGCGATTCAGGCGTAATCACCATCTCGGCGCCGCAGACGATTCCAGCCAGCACAGCCAGATAGCCACAATTCCGACCCATCACTTCGACCAAGAAAGCCCGACCGTGCGACGAAGCGGTGTCGCGCAGTTTGTCAACGGCATCCATGATGGTGTTCATGGCCGTATCGACTCCGATGGCCATGTCGGTGCCCCAGATATCGTTATCAATGCTCCCCGGTATGCCGACCACTTGAATACCATAACCGGCCAATACATGCGCTCCCTTGAGCGAGCCTTCACCGCCGATGACGACCAAGCCGTCAATGCCGGCGCTGTTGATGTTACGGATTGCTTCACGCTGATACGTTTTCTCCAAAAAGCGTTGCGAACGGCGAGTGTGCAGAATCGTGCCACCGCGTTGCATAATACCGCCCACATCACGCGGCCCAAGGGGACGAAATTCGCCATTAATAAGGCCATCAAAGCCATCCATAATTCCAATCACCTGAGCACCGTGCGCAATGCCAGCACGTACCACGGCACGGATACACGGATTCATACCCGGCGAATCGCCGCCAGAAGTCAGCACGCCAATCGTATATCGCTTTTCGCCCATTTTTCTCTATCCTTCAGATTTGATTTGAACAAAGTCGAAATCTCGCGCTACCTGAACAGCCGCGAAAAGTGTCTGAGCTTCCGCAAGGATTTCTCGCTCGGTATAACGACGCGAAAGATGCGTCAAGATAAGTCGCTTCACCCCGGCTTGCACAGCCAATTCGGCCGCCTGTCGGGCAGTCAGGTGAGAAAATTGTGCGGCCATCTCTGCTTCTTCTTGCAAATAGGTCGCTTCAATGACCAGAGCATCGACTTGGTTACAATACTCAACCAAGCCATCGATGCGTCCGACATCGCCGATCACGGCCAGTCGCACGCCCGGCTTGAGCGGGCCGAGGACTTCCTCCGGCGTTACCACGCGCCCATCTGCGAGGCAAATGGTTTCGCCCTCAACCAGCCTGCGCCGCTCAGGTCCGAAGGGAATGCCTAGGGCATCAGCGCGCTCGGGCAAGAAGGGGCGGCGGGAACGTTCCTCAAAGAGAAACCCAAGGCTATCGGAACCACGGTGAAAGACGGGGAATGCCCGAATAGTAAAGTCCTCCGCTTCGAAGAAGACCCCGGGTTTAATTTCATGTAGGTTGAGCGTTAAAGGCGGCTTGCGCCCGCGCAACACGACTCCGAAGAGCAGATCATGCACACGCTCCAGCGTACCGCGTGCGCCATAGATGTTCAATTCATCCATCGTTTCCCAACGCATAAGCGTCGAGAGCAACCCGGCCAAGCCCAAGATGTGGTCAAGATGACCATGCGTGAGCAAAATCCGATTGAGATTGCGAAAGCCTATTCCGGCCTGCAAAATCTGACGTTGTGTACCTTCGCCGCAGTCAACCAAAAAGCGATATTCGTTGTGCCTAACCACTAGTGCCGGTAAGCCGCGGCGCACCGAGGGAGCCGAGGCAGATGTGCCAAGAAAAATCAGTTCAAACATTGGGAGTATTTTACCTCACTCTACCCCGCAACAACCAAAAGTTATCGGATAACTTCTCTGAGTTGTCCTACTGTGAACCGCTGCACCGGGAAAGGCGTTCACCTTCACGAGAAGCGGGGAATACAATTACGGAAAAGCGAAAGGGATCAGTGTATCGTAGATTGGCCCGTTATTCGTTCCGCCCACGCGTCGTTCCCCATGAGAAGGACCACCCACAGCGTTCGAAGAATCGAGAACCAACGTCCCTTCTCCCTCGTCAAAGTGATACAGAGCAGCAGTATATTCATCCGGCGAAAACGGCGAACTTGGCGGGATGAAGTTCTCGACATAGCGCACCACGGTGGAAATTCTTACTTCATCTACCCAGCCGCGAAAGGAGGGGTACGTACTTGGGTCATAATCATGCTTTTCGGCGCCGATGACCAAGAAAGGCTCGTTGCGCCAGGCCACACGGCGACCGGGGCGGTACGATAGATTGCCCGGCGGGCCATTCCGTCTTCGGTCCAGATTGCCGTTGATAAAAATGCTCATTTCACCATCCGTGCGCCGAGTGACCGCAATGTGATACCAGCGATCGGCTTCCAATCGCGTCGCACTACACATGGTGTATCCCCAACGGCCATTGTGAACGCCAAAGGCAATTTTCTCTCCGTAGAGCGAAATTCCATAGTCACCGTAATCCGGCGCGCCGAAAATATCCCGATCCAGGATAATATTGCCGTAAATCCAAGTGTCTTCACCTTCCGAGCAGGCAGAGCGGCGGTTTTCCCCGGCAGCAAAGCGCAACCAGAATTCAATCGTAAAGTCGGTCTCGCCGACATTCACCGGCAGCGAACGCCCAGTCGGATCGAGAAGCGGTATTTTGACACGGTCTACATCCCCCCAGCCTGTGCCGAAGAAACGGAGAGAGTACGAGGGAGGGGGAGGCGTGGAGGACGGCGTGATCGTCGGTGCCGAGGTAGGGGAAGGAGAGACGTCTGCAGCGACAGAGGAATCGGTCGGGGGACGAATCGCATTCCGCTGCCACGCCTCTCGAATGACGCGCCAGAGTTCATTCTCCACCTCAGTGAAATTCTGGGGATCAGGACCGAAGGGATAGTACATCGCCCGATCGCCCCAGGTGTACCAGGGCTGGTAAGTTGGCTCCCAAACCCAAATAGCATGATTCAAGCCATGCGCTTCGAACCAGGCAATTTCATCGCGCAGGAAATCGGCTGCGCCCGGCGCCCAACGCACCACACCGAATTCGT
>JANWWB010000335.1 GCA_025056515.1 Anaerolineales bacterium | reverse complement strand
TGGCGAGAATCTTGCCCTTTAGGAGATCGAACGTGCCAATCCGTTCGACCATGCCGCGCATTTCATGGGCGACGCCAAAGATGTATTCCAAGTCATCGCGGTTGAACTGCTTGACTGAAATAATGTCCTTGCCGTACCAAGGAGCAGTCTTGTGGTCGCCAAAAGGCAAATGGGTCATGGGGTGTCTTTGGGTGGTCATAAGAGTCTCCTAGTCTCATGGTCAGATAGTCTGATAGTTGAATGGTCGAATAGTCCAAGGTGTTGCCAAAAGGCTACCATTTGATGAGTATGAAGACCTTTGCGTGGAGCGAGGAAAAGAGTGGCTGCTGAAAGCCCAGCGGCAAGTTTCTTTCGAGGAGATTGTCTTCTCCATTGGGATAGGATTTCTGCTCGATGTGCTGGAGCATCCCTGCCCTGAAAAGTACGCCGGGCATACGATATTCGTGGTGCAGATGAATGATTACGCCTATCTCGTTCCATTCGTTGAAACCGAAAGCGAAATTTCTCTAAAAACCTGAGCTGTTTATTCGCGGAGGTTTCGACCATATCCGGGCTCAGCGAGGATCTCTCCATCCTTGAACGCCTCGCGCCCGCGCAGGACGACTCGCGTCACACGACCTCGAACCCGCCAGCCCTCGAAGGGCGTCCAGCCGCACCTAGAGCGCAAATCTGCGGCGCGAATCTCCCAGCGAGCGTTTTCGTCCACCTCAACCCAAGTTTCGGGCTGTTCGGGGAGGCAGAAAATCCGGCGCGGGTTGAGCACGCACTTTTGGATGATTTCGTCCAAGGTCAATCGTCCATCATTCACCGCGGTGAGCAAGAGTGAGAGCATCGTCTCCAAGCCCGGGAAGCCAGGGGGTGGGTTCTCGCCGTCCTTCTCGGCCAGAGTGTGCGGGGCATGGTCGGTGGCGAAGCAGTCAATCACATCGAGGTTCTGCCAGAGGGCGTCTACGTCGGCCTTGGAGGCCAGGCGCGGGCGGACTTCGCCGCGGCCGGGATGTCCTTGTGAGATGTGTGGAATGTCCTCTTTTGTCAGGAACAGGTGATGCGGCGTGACCTCGCAGGTGACGGGCAAGCCTCGTTCTTTGGCCGCCTTGATGAGCAGGATCTCCTCCCTGAGCGAAACGTGGGCGATATGAACCGGGCGGTCATAGAGGGCCGCCATCAGGATAATCGCGGCCATGCTGCGGCTTTCGGAATGTGCCACAATCGGCAGGTTGCGCGGCCAGGCCTGGAAGTGTTGCATCCAGAACGTCATGTCGTCCAGACGCAGTTCACCAAAAGTGCTATCGAGATACATCTTTAGCCCGGCAGCGCGCGGGGCAAGACGGGCAGCCTCAGCAGCGTTTATCGGGCCAGCGCCGAGGTATTGGGCATAGTCGCAGCGCGCTTTCGCTTTGGCTGCGCCAAGCGCCAGCTCCAGAGTCGCGGCGTCGAAGATGGGCGGCTTGGTGTTCGGCATGGCGAGGATGGTCGTCACACCGCCGGCCAGTGCAGCTTGCGTAGCAGTGTCCCAATCTTCCTTGTGGGTCTGACCGGGTTCGCGCACATGGACATGAGGGTCAATGAGTCCAGGGAGTCGAATCGTCATAGCAGGGTATCGAATAGATGGTGCAGGCAAAAAAAGAGAGCCGATAACGGCTCTCGGAATAGAAAACACCAAGCCCACTGGCTCGGAAAGAAGACCTCGTATCTAGAGGAAAGGTGACCATATCGGGCGGAATTATAGGCAGGGCGAAAGATTTGTCAAGGGTTTGAAACGGAAGGATGACCCATAAAGATAAAGAGTCATGATCCAGCCAGTCTTACCAATTGCTAGAGATCAATCTCTGCGCTAACCACACAAAGTCCACCCAACGGGAGGGAATCAAGGGGGATTCAGCCGTCTTCAGGCTGCTTTCGATCAAGGGCTTGATAGCGGAGCAAACGAATCCAAAGACATTTCGCCTGCTCTGGGGGCACCTCCTGACGCTTCGCAATCCTGAGAGGAGAGAAACTCGGATATTGGCTGTTTCCGGCAGCAAACTCGCTGACCGGCGGGTGTTTCTCTTTACGAGAGAGTTCAGGTGAGGCCAGTACTTACGTTCGCCCTTTGTAAGCATTCATCACGCGATTCGACTAAAGCTTATGTTGTCTCTCTCCTCAAGGCCTGATGCATAAAGTTCGGAATGTCAATTTCTCACAACTTTGCGTCTCCGCAGTGAAGAAATGTGAGGATTCGAACTTATCTCCGAACCTCAGTCGAATTGGGTTGTCAAGTTACTTGTTGGACTGGTATAATCCCCACAATGAATTCTACTTGGAGTCTTTAAACGATGGAACAGAACCCTATTCACCTCGAGGCGGGGGATTCCCTCGAGCGCATTATGCCTGAAGAAGGCAACAACACAAACCATACCGACATGGGAGCCCTGCTAGCGCAGGAAGAACTCAACTTGGATTTTCCGCAAGCAGGCGAAATTCGCACGGGTGTGATTGCTAGCATTAGCCCAAGCCAGATTCTGGTGAGTGTGGGAGCAAAATCAGAAGGCGTCATCACCGGCCGCGAACTCGAAGCAATTGACGAGGAAGAACGCACTGCCTTTAAAGTCGGTGATGAAATCCCCGTGTATGTCCTGGCTGCCGAAGATGCAAACGGCAATATTCTTCTCTCATACACCCGCGCAAAAGAACAAAGAGGCTGGGAAGAAGTTGAAAAGTTACTCGAAGAGGGTCTCTCATACGAAGGAAAAATTGAGGGATACAACAAGGGAGGTCTCATTGTACCTATCCATGGGTTACGTGGATTTGTCCCGGCTTCGCAATTCGGCGTAGCTCGACGCGCTGCTCTCCTTGGCGGCGCTCCTCAAGAACGGTACGCGGCTATGATCGGTGAACCGATCACAGTGCGCGTCATTGAGGTAGACCGAAAGCGGCGTCGCCTTATCCTCTCAGAACGTGCCGCTTCAACTGAGACACGTCAATCGCTCAAAGAACGCATTCTTGAAACCCTCGAAGAAGGTCAGGTCTACACCGGTCGCGTCAGCAGTTTGGCAGATTTTGGCGCTTTTGTCAATATCAACGGTGCTGATGGTCTTGTTCACCTCTCCGAAATTTCCTGGGAGCATATTCAGCATCCTTCTGAAGTGCTTGAAGTCGGGCAAGAAGTCAAAGTAAAAGTCATCAGCATTGACCGCGAGAAGAAGCGCATTGGTCTTTCCATACGCGCCCTGCAAGAAGACCCCTGGCTCAAGAAAGTCGAAAAATTCAAGGTTGGTCAACTCGTTGAGGGTGTTATCACCCGTCTGACAAAATTTGGCGCTTTCGCCCGGATAGAAGGTGATCTGGAAGGCTTGATTCACATCTCGGAAATCAGCGAAACGCGCATCGAGCATCCAAAAGAACGTCTCCATGAAGGCGATGTGCTCACCCTGCGAATCATCCGGATTGATCCAGAACAACGGCGCATCGGCTTGAGCCTGCGTAAGGTCGATTCAGGAGCGTACAAAGACCTTGACTTCAAACAAATCGATCTGGATGACATTCAGCTCAGCGAAGAATAAAACCCTCGTTTCCTGCCCGGTTTTCTCCGCCCTGCAGGGGAGCCGGGCATTTTGTTTCTCATGGAAGACCGTTTGATCGTTGACGCTCATCAAGACCTAGCCTGGAATATGCTCTCCTACGGGCGAGACTACACTCGCTCGGTAACAGAAACGCGCCGGCTTGAGGCTGAAAGCGATTCCTTAGCCCTCAAACGGCAAGGACATACGCTCCTCGGTTGGCCAGAATACCAACAAGGTCGCGTCTCCCTCGTCTTTGGCACTCTCTTTGTCACACCGGCGCGGCTTAAACTCGAACATGAAACGATTTTCTACAACGACCCCGAAGGCGCTTATCGTCTGTATCGTCAACAGTTGGAGACGTATTACGAGCTGACCGATCGCCATCCTGACAAATTCACTCTTGTCTGTTCACGAGCCAATCTGACAGCGGTTTTAAACCATTGGAAGCAGACTTCTTTCCAAACCCATCCGGTGGGAATCGTCCCGCTGATGGAAGGAGCAGAAGGCATTCGTACACCTGCCGACCTAGAAGAATGGTGGGAAGCCGGTTTGCGAATCATTGGCTTGGCTTGGGCTGGCAATCGCTACTGTGGAGGAACGCGTGAGCCCGGTCCTCTGACGGATGAAGGGCGCGCCCTCCTAAAAGCCATGGCCGATTTCGGCTTTCTGCTTGACATTAGCCACATGGATGAACCGGCTGCTCGGCAAGCCCTCGACCGTTATCCGCACGCTGTGATTGCCACACATGCGAACGTTGCAGCTCTCATCCTTGAATACTCTGGCAATCGTCATCTCTCGGATGATGTCCTGCGCGCCTTGATCGAGCGAGAGGCAGTCATCGGCTTGGTGCCGACCTGTCGTTTTCTGGACTACCGCTGGCAGCGCGGCCATCCTCGCGAACAGGTTCCGTTTGCAAGAGTCGTCGACCATATCGATTACATTTGTCAAATGGCCGGGAGCGCTCGGCACGTCGGCTTGGGCAGTGATTTTGACGGCGGTTTCGGCGTTGAGAGCGTCCCAGCAGAGATTGACAACATCGCCGATTTGCAGAAAATTGTTCCCATCCTACAAGCGCGCGGCTATACCGAAGAAGATATTGCTCTTATCCTAGGTGGCAATTGGATTCGCATTCTGCAACAGTATCTCCCTCAATGACACATTCCGTCTCGCCTGATACAGCCCCTTTGCATCGTCCCTCACGCGGCCGAAGTTGGTTGAGTCTGTTCATCACGCTCTTCGGGTTGTTGGTCTTTCTGATCGGCATCCGACCGGGCTTTTTCGGTTTGGACCGCAGTCCGGTCATGGGATTTATTCAAATTGCCACATTCACCATCGGTCTAGGGATAATCTCGATTGGCGGTTATTTTGGTCTGACTGGCTTTTGGAAAACGAGAAACCGTACCATCGCCGCTGACATTGGCAGTCGCCTGGTGGCTACCGGCTACGTGATTGTAGTCTTCGCTGCGATGGCAGATATTTTCGGCTTTGGGACACAGATTCGCCCCCAATTGCCCCATTTCGGCCCCTGGCAAGCAATCGGCGTTGAAATCGGGCAGGTGATTATTCTCATCGGCTTTTTACTTCTTATTCCTTACGGTCATTCCAAACAGCCTCCGCCCGGCGCCTGAATATCTCCCTCCTTACTAAACTTGTCTGCGGTCTTTTTATCCGACCCGACCACAGGTTGGCTCGAATCGTCGCGGCTATTCACCCGTGGTTTGAGTATAATTGCCCACGAAAGGATCTTCCCAATCATGACCCAGTCTCCCCCAGAAGAAAAGAAACCAGAAGAGAAAAAACTTGAACCGAAAGATCAGCTCATCGAGACCAAGCACAAGAAAGTGATTGGCGGCCAAGAAATTGCCTACACGGTCATCGCAGGGACAATCGTGCTAAAAGAAGAAACCGCCGACCGGGATAAGGAATCCGAAGGAGAAAAGCCCAAAGCTTCCTTCTTCTTTGTCGCATATACCAAAGACGATGTCGAAGATATCACCAAACGGCCTCTGACCTTCTCGTTCAACGGTGGTCCCGGGTCTTCGTCTGTCTGGCTACATCTGGGAGTCCTCGGCCCACGCCGTGTCCGGATGGGAGACGCCGGAGCGCTCCTGCCACCGCCGTATGGCCTGACCGATAACGAATTTTCCTTGCTCGATATCACCGACCTAGTTTTCATCGACCCGGTCAGCACAGGTTATTCGCGCCCGGTCGAAGGACAAAAGGCCAAAGAATTCCACGATTTCAAGAAAGACATTGAGTCCGTTGGTGACTTCATCCGTCTCTACACCACTCGCTACGGGCGCTGGCTTTCACCCAAGTTCATCATCGGCGAGTCCTACGGAACAACCCGCGCCGCCGGTCTCTCCGGTTATCTGCAAGAACGGCACGGTCTATATCTGAATGGCCTGATGCTGGTCTC
>JANWWB010000039.1 GCA_025056515.1 Anaerolineales bacterium | reverse complement strand
CCAAGCGTAGATGTCGCCTGCCAGACCTTTGGCCCCTGGTACTGCTACCCTGGCGCTTGCGGAGCCTACAACACCTACGCCATCCGCCTCTGCCTGACCCCTCCCAACTCCAACCAATACCAGCTCTCCTGCGGCTGCAGTCTCAACACCCCCAACCCAACCGGCAGCCAGCCTCCGCCCATCCTCCCAACCGCCACCCCCTCGCCAACACCCATCCCAGGCCCCTGGATCAAACTCAAAGACACCTCCTTCTACTCCTTCAAAAGCCTGACCAACCTCATCCCGGCCTCAGCCTCCTCCTACGACAGCGACGACAACAACGCCTCCCACTTCATCATCGCCTCCCCCTTCTCTGACCCCGGCCTGGTCTCAGCGCCGGCGCTGGCTTTTGGCTCAGGCTCAGCCTCCAGCCGCAACTGGCGCAACACCGCCTTCTCCAACCCTGTCCAGCTTTCGCCAAGCTCATTCATCGCTTCTCTTCAAGCCCGCTCCCTCCTTCAACCCCTCTCCTCCCTCCCCCCAATCACCCAAACCAACCTCAACCAGCAGGCCCTTCTTCTTTCCGGCAACCAGACGATAGACGACACCAACAAAGCCATCTTCGACAACCGCTCGCCGATTATGCGGCTTGAGAGCCACCTGCCGATCTCAACCACGGACCTTTTTTCTGCTAGGGTCCCTTTGACTTAGATATTGCGCCTATGTTTCCTTTCCCCTTGCTTCATAGGCATCTTACTGTTCTCTCAATCACGCCAAGACTTGATGAAAGCACCCATCGCGTCTTGGCAGGCCTAACCGGGAGCGAGCTGCGGTTGCGTGCAGGGGAGAGAAGACTATTTGGATTTCCGATGTCCTCCGCCTTTGCCCTTCCCGATTCTGCGGTATGGTGGCATGTCAATCACATACACTTGGCTCTTCGTCGTGTCAAGCACCTTGTTCCATAGGCCGGGATAGTTCAGGGCAAAATCATCGGGTGTGAGCGTCGAAGTGATAACGGTAGGTAAGTCGGCATAGTAGCGATAGTTCAAGATCTGGAGCAGTTTGTCTTCTGCCCACAGGGAGCTGACACCGCTTTCTTTCAAGTCATCTAGGATGAGCAAGGGTGTGTTCTTTACCTCGTGAAAGCGGCGGTCGAAGGAAACATCGGAGCGAGGGTTAAAAGTCTGGCGGAGGTAATCGAGCAAGTCGTTGACGGCGACCATAATAGCCTGCCCTCCCAAATCAATCCGGTAGTTGCCGATGGCAGCGGCCAGATGGGTCTTGCCGCAAAACGAGCCGCCCAGCAACACCAACCAGCCGCGTGGCTCTTCGGAAAAGGAGACGGCAGCGTGATAGGCGCGGTGTAAACTCTTCAGGTCTTCCGCAGTGACCGTGATACGCCGGATTTCTTTTTCCTTGACCTTATTTCCGAAGCTATCCTTCCTTTCGGTGATGATGGTGGTAACGACTTCTTTGCCGACTTCATCTTCGCGCGTCTCGAAATTCTTGAAAGTCATGCTGCGGACTTCTGGCCAGGCAAGCATCGAGATTCCAGGGGTGCTCGGCTGGGTAGGATGACGATAATCGGGCGCAGTAATCTGGACGCGGCGAACGAAGGATTCGTCCTGAAGGCGTGAACGAATGCGACTCTCGATTTCATCCAGCATTAAATTGGTCGTAATAACGGTCGGTAATTTGTTGATATAGCGATAATTCAAGATCTGGAACAGTTTTTCTTGGGCCCAGGGTGTGGCATTTTGTGTCCCAAAGTCATCCAGCACCAGCAACCTAGCGTTGCGTACTTCCTCAAAACGCGCTTCAAAGGTGGTATCTGGGTCGTTATAGGCGAAGCGTAGGTTATCCAACAAGTCGGGGACGGTGATGAAGAGGGTCGGAATACCGTTATAGACTGCCCGGTTGGCAATCGCCGCTGCCAGGTGCGTTTTGCCACAGCCATAACCGCCTTCCAAGAGGAGCCAACCTTCTGGACGATTGGCGAAGGCCTCGGCGGTCTCCTTAGCAGTCTGTAAGCTGATGAAATCCTGAGGGGTCATGATTTTTTCGGCTTGGGGATTGCCGCGCGGGTTGAAGTTCTCAAAGGTCAGATGCCCCAACCGGTCAAGGCGGCTCAACTCAAAAAGACGCCGACGTGCCCCTTCGGCAATCTCAGCAGCGCGACAGATGCACGCTTCTACCTTGCCAAAGCGCGGGTCATCTAGCGGCACGTCGTAGCGCACATAACCGACTCCATGACAGTAAGGGCAGTTCGGGTCACCCAGAGTCGGTTTCACCGTTTCGAAGGTACTCGGCGAATTGGCCTTCGGAGTACCTTCGGCTACTTTTTTGAGCATCTCGTTGATTTTGCTTTTGGGCATGCCCTTCTTCCTTCCAACGCTTTAGAATAGCTTCCACATAACGCCAATTCCTTTTGTTACGAGTGACGGCAATTTCAAGTGCCTCGGCGACCCATTCGGGCGAGTAGGTTTGCTCGGCATCTCGTAGGGCATCGGCCAAGAGAGGGGTGAGTGGACCAATGTTCTCCTCATAGAGCCGGAAGATATTCGGATGTTCGGCGGGCGGTGCAGGTCGAAGCGATCGAACAGGGTCGAATTCACCTTTGCGGATAGCCTCAGCCGCTGCGCGCCCGCGCGGAGAGTTGAGCAGATAGTACACTTGCGCTTCGCTCTCAACCCGTAAAAGGGTCCCGCGCGCTGTGGCTTTGTTCAACGCCGAGCCTGGGTCTGAAACAAGATCGGCAAAATCTTCCTTGCGAAAGACTTGAACTTGGCTTTCACTGCTCGCAGCCAGCCAGAGTGCATAGAGTGTGGCTTTGAGCTCATCCGCGTCGTAGATTTCCCGAAGCAAGCGCCGGAAAAACGACTCAGGAATCGGAACAAAAGTTTCAGAGGCAGAAAAGCCAGGGAACATAGGGAGTGCTCGCCGTTTAGCCTTATGCACGCCTCAGGTCTACATAGCGTGTTTCAGCGTCAGCAAATTTGGCCAAGTGATTGAAAAAGACGAGGTCAACCGTCCCGGTCGGGCCATTGCGGTGCTTGGCGACAATGATTTCGGCAACGTTTTTCTTATCGGTTTCCTTTTCGTATTGGTCGGGTCGGTAGATAAACATGACCACATCGGCATCCTGTTCCAGGCTACCGGATTCGCGCAAGTCCGACAACACCGGACGCTTGTCGGTGCGTTGTTCCACTGCGCGTGAGAGCTGCGCCGCAGCCAGGACAGGCACATTCAGTTCCCGCGCCAGGATTTTGAGACTGCGCGAGATATAGGAAACCTCCTGCACGCGGTTTTCAGTGCGCATGTCTCCGCCCATAAGTTGGATGTAGTCCAGCACAATCAGGTCGAGTCCGACTTCCATATGCAGCCGGCGGCATTTGGTTCGTAGCGCCAGAGGCGTGATGCCGGGGGTGTCATCCAGGTAGATATGGGTATCTCCCAGAACTTCGATGGCGTGCATGAGAAGCGGCCATTCGTCTTCCTGCAATTTGCCATTGCGCAAGCGTTGACTGTCAATCCCGGTCTGTTGCGCCAGCAAGCGTTGGACAACCTGTTCGTTGGACATCTCCAATGAGAAGATGGCCACGTGTTTCTTATGTAGCAGGGCGGCGTTGCGCGCCACCGAGAGAAGAAAAGCCGATTTGCCCTGTCCGGGGCGTCCGGCCACGATGAGTAGGTCCGAGCGTCCCATTCCACTTAATAGGCGGTCGAGGTCAATGAAGCCGGTCGGGATACCAAAGAATTCCTCGGGACGCCGAGCCAATTCGTCAATCTGGTCATAATATTCGCTGAGAACGGCAGAGATGGGTTGGAGGTCTTTCTTCAAACGTCGCTCGCTGACGTTGAAGATGGATTTTTCTGCCTCCTGCATGATGGTTTCGATCGTTTCGCCTTCTTTATAGGCTAGGTTGGCGACTTGGTTGGCGGCAGCGAGCAGGCGGCGGCGGATCGCAGCTGCTTCCACCATGCGCCCATAGGCCTCGGCGTGGAGAGAAGTCGGAACCTGGTTGATGAGCGAAGTAAGATAGGCCGGCCCACCAATTTCAGCCAAGCGACCGGCGCTCTCCAGTTCTCCCATGACAGTGAGAAAATCAAGGGGTACGCGGCGCTCATGCAAGCGCTGGAAAGCCTCCCAAATCCAGCGGTTGCGGACGATGTAAAAGTCGTCTGCCTGGAGAAACTGCGCTAGGTCGTAATAAACCTCTGGGTCAATGAGCACTGCGCCCAAGACGGCTTCCTCAGCCTCACGATGATGTGGCACGACCGGAGTCACCGGTGTGGCAGATGGCGAAGAGGTTTCTTGGGCAGGCGGTTCCGAAGGAGAAAAAGGCGGGGCATTAGAAAAAGCCGACATAGTGTCCTTTAGGCCGGATTAGCTTCCTCCCGAGGGCGAGGTAGGCGACTCGGGGAAATCCTTATCAGTCAGTTTTTTCAAAAAATCTTCGAAGACATCCAGACGATCTTCTTCGACCTCGCCAGAGAGCGTCTCCTGGGCAATTTCGCTAGGAGCTGCCATCGAGGGAGATTGTTCTCTGATGTCGGCTTCCGGTGTAATCCCAGCTTGTTCCATGACGGAACGATGGACAAAAATGGGAACGTGAGCACGCACCGCCAGGGCAATTGCATCTGAGGGGCGCGAGTCAATATTGTAAATCCGTCCCTCACGTTCGATGACGATGTTACCGTAGAAGATATCATCGCGCAACGCTACCACCTCAACACGCAAGACGACACCGTTGAGAGTGGTGATGACATTCTTGAGCAAATCCTGAGTCAGCGGGCGAATCATCTCGATTTCTTGTAAGGCAACTGCTATTGCTTCTGCTTCATACGGGCCAACCCAGATAGGCAGATACCGTTCAGCATCCCGCTGTTTGAGAATCACCACGCGCTGCGAAGAC
>JANWWB010000284.1 GCA_025056515.1 Anaerolineales bacterium | reverse complement strand
GAGCGCACTCGAAACATCGAACGACGCGCTTTGCTCCTGCAAGCTGCTGTTGAGGTCGGGCAAGCAGCCATTCAGACGCGCGACATTCAAAGTCTTCTCTCGCGTATCACCCATTTGATCAGTCAACGCTTTGGTTTCTATCATGTTGGTATCTTTCTACTTGACGAACGCGGCGAGTATGCTGTTCTGCGCGCGGCTAACAGCGAAGGAGGTCAACGCATGTTGGCGCGCGGTCATAAACTACGTGTTGGACAGACCGGAATTGTAGGATACGTCACCGGCCGCGGCGAAGCACGCATCGCGTTGGATGTGGGCGCTGACGCCGTCTTCTTTGATAATCCCGACTTACCAAATACCCGTTCAGAAATGGCCCTTCCGCTGATGGTCGGAGATACGATTCTGGGCGCTCTCGACGTACAAAGCACAGAGGAGGCAGCTTTCCAGGAAGAAGACATTGCGACCTTGCAAGTGATGGCCAATCAGATTGCTATCGCAATTGACAATGCCCGCCTGTTTGCCGAAAACCAAGCTGCTCTGGAAGCAATCCGACGTGCCTATGGAGAAGCTAGTCGCAAAGCCTGGCAAGAATGGTTGCTCGAACATGCATCGGTTGGCTACCTCGTCTCGGCCAATGATCGTCTCTGGCCGGTCTCCGTAGAAGAGGAAGAGCCGGCTTTTCAACAGGCTATGCAACAAAGTCAACCGATCCTCGCCTCGGATGGTAAAACCCTGTTTGTCCCTATCTTGATGCGTGGTCAGGCAATTGGCGGCTTACGTCTTGTCAAACCTGAAAAGGCCACGTGGGATGATGAAGAGATAGAGATCGTGCAAGCAATGGTGGAACAACTGAGTGCTGCCCTTGAAAGCGCTCGTCTCTTCGAAGAAGTGGCCGCACGCGCCGAACGCGAACGAACCGTAGCCGAGGTCACGACAGCTATTCGGTCAGTCGCAGATCCTGAAACCATGCTACGGATTGCGATGGAAGAACTCAAGCGCGCTTTGAATGCGGATGAAGTCGCGATTCGACCGTATAACTCCCAGAAAACCTAATCGCTAATGAAACGTCGGCTGAGGAGTGAGGTATGAGTTATACAATCGCCATTGCAAACGAAAAAGGCGGGGTCGCTAAGACGACCACCGTGCTCTCGCTTGGGGCAGCTCTAGCCGAAATGGGTAAAAAGATCCTGCTAGTCGATTTAGACCCACAAGCCAACCTTACCTTAGCTATAGGATTTGAGCCATCTAAGCTACAACACACGGTTGCTAGCCTCTTTCTGGAATCAATCCCCATCGAGCAAGTGCGTCTGTCTAGCCATTACGCTGGGATAGATATACTACCGGCAAATCTTCGACTAGAACGCGTGGAACAAACGCTGCCCGTCTACTTGGAATACCCTAGCCGACTGAAGAATCTCCTTCAAGAAATCATCCAAAAGTATGACCTAACCCTGTTGGATTGCCCTCCCTCCCTGGGGCCGATAACCATCAATGCCCTCACAGCTGCCAACCTTCTTATTATTCCAACACAAGCGGAATATTTTTCAGCTTACGCTTTACGAGATATGATGACAATCATTCGGCAAGTACGTGCCGAAGACAACCCAAATTTGGCCTACCGAATCCTGATTACGATGTTTGACCAACGTAACCGCACCCATCGCGACATACGCGACCAGCTGGAACGCACCTTTGGCGAAGGCTTATTCAAGACAATTATCGAGATAGACACAAAATTGCGCGAAAGCCCAATCCTTGGTATTCCAATTACCGAATATAAACCAAGCAGTCGCGGCGCTCAGCAATATCGCCATCTGGCCGAGGAGTTAATCGAGTATGTCCAATAAAAAGATCAAGCAAAAGATTGACCGTTTATTTGCCGAGCTGTCAGAAACCCAAAGCACCCCCATGCCTGCTTCCGGGGAGGCCAAACAACCCGGCACATCGTCACAGCCACGCTCCGATGCCAGATTCTTTCCCGAAAGTGCTCAAGAACAATCAACGAGGCCACCAAAAGTCACCCCTTTGAGTACATCGGCAGCACTTCAGCCAAGCAAGCGTTCAGACACAGCAACCCTCACCATTCCTTTCCAAAAAAGCCCTGAGGAATGGGCTGTCCTCGAAATTAAATCTTCCCAGAGAACTAGAAGATGGAGCCGCGAGGAAGAAGCGCTAGCCAAACAAGTAGCCGACCAATTAGCATTAGCGCTAGAAAACGCACGTCTTTTCCAAGAAACACAACGTCGCGCCGAAGAACTGGCAATTCTCAACGAAATGGGGCGGGCTCTGGCCTCTTCGCTCGATTTAGACACCATCCTTCAAATCATCTATTCCTACTCATCCCGTCTCTTGGACACAAGCAGTTTCTTCATCGCTCTCTATGATGCTAAAAAAGATGAAGTACGCTATCCGATTATCTTTGAACAAGGGCAAGCCGTCTCTGCCCCACCTCGAGTCCACGGAAACGGGTTGACCGAATATGTCATTCGACATGGCTCTCCACTCTTGCTGGAAGACAACACTCCCGAAAAAGTTCGCGCCCTAGGTATTGATATCATCGGGACGCCCTCGCGTTGTTGGTTAGGCGTTCCGATGATGATCGGCAATCGGCCATTGGGAGTGATTGCCATTGAGAGTTACACGGACCCGTACGCCTTAGGGATACACGAACGTAATCTGATGACAGCCATTGCCGGTCAGGCCGCAATTGCGATTGAAAATGCGCGCCTGTTCGCCGAAACCCAGAAACGCAGCGAACAACTCGCTGCCCTGAACGAAATCATTGCCTCCGCCAGCCAGTCGCTTGAATTGCAAAGCATTTTGGAAATCGTTCTGAAAAAGACGATGGAATTGGCGGGCTTTGAGGCCGGCTTGATTACGCTCTATAACGAACAACGAGGCAAGTTAGAACGCTTTATCCAATTCGGCCTTCCCTGGTCAATCCCCGAAGACCCAT
>JANWWB010000273.1 GCA_025056515.1 Anaerolineales bacterium | reverse complement strand
GTTATCAAATGATGCAAAGCAAGGCGGATGAGAGCCATATTAAACTGGAAACTTCTATCCCGGTTGATTTTCCGCTCGTCGAAGCAGATCGAGACAAGTTCAAGCAAGTGTTGCTTAATTTGATTAGCAATGCCATCAAATATAATCATGTCGGTGGAAAGGTAATGATTAGTGCCGAATTTGATGCTGAACACTGGTATCTCTCGGTGTCAGATACAGGTATCGGCATTCCCCCGGAAGCGCTTCCGCATCTGTTCCAAAAATTTTATCGAGTCCCGGGTTCCGAGGGGAAAGCCGTTGGTGCAGGTCTAGGTCTTTCGATCTGCAAGACGATCGTTGCTGGACACGGTGGGACAATTTCAGTTGCTTCGAAACCAGGTGTGGGGACGACTTTCACCATTCACATGCCACGCAATACACGCAATAAATGATCTTCCGCAGGGATTATTGGATGTTGGTGCTGGGAAGCGGAAGAAGCTCTTTTTTTGAAAGATTAGACCTCTAGCACGATTTTCAATGTTCCAGGTTGTTGTGCCGCTTGATATGCTTCAAGCGCTTGCGAAAGAGGAAGACGCTTTTCCAGGAGCGGCGTGGGGTCTACCTCCTTTTGTTCTAAAAGTCTTAGGGCCGGTTCGAACGGGCCGCAACGCGACCCGATGATTGTGATTTCATCCACTACAAAGGGCGACCAAGCCAAAGTCATTTCGCCGCGGTAGGTGGATTTCAGGACCAACGTCCCGCGTGGACGTAAAGCCCGACGCGCCAGGTCGAAACCGGAGGGAGAGCCGGTGGCCTCTACCACAACGTCCCAACGGCGGGGCAGAATCTCGTCTTCTGCGATCAGACGGATGCCACGGCGGTGTAGCAAGTCTTTTTGGCGAGGATGTCGCGCCACGACTCGTAGGTCGCAACCGGTGAGAGCCAAAGTTTGTGCAATTAATTGTCCTAGTCGTCCTGCGCCGATGAGCAGGACGCGGTCGGTGGGATGAATCTGTACCTGTTGTTGAATCTCCAACGCTGCGGCCAGCGGTTCGACAAAGACCGCGGCCTCGTCCGGGATCGAATCCGGTACGCGATGCAAGTTAGCCAGCGGCAAGCGGGTATATTCGGCATGGGTGCCATTCCGCCCGATAATCCCGAGCACGGTGCGCTGCTCGCAGTGGGTCGGGCGACCGGCACGGCATTGTTCGCATACACCGCACACTGCGTTGATTTCTCCGACCACACGTTGTCCAATCCATTCCACTTGCGGAGCCTCCACCACCTTGCCGACGAACTCATGCCCTGGGATGCCGGTGAAAGGATAGTAACCGCGCGCCAGCTCCAAGTCGGTGCCACAAATTCCTGTCAAGCAGATGCGAATCAGCGCCTCGCCATCGGGGGAGGGAAGCGGAAGAGCGCGCAAAGAGAGGGTTTGATGTTCTAACCAAACTGCTTGCATAGCGATTCCTTTCCTAGACTAACGCGCACCGCGTCGACCGAATTGTCTCTCCAGCATCTCCACCGAGAGATGAATCATGGTCGGACGGCCGTGCGGGCAAGTGCGCGGCGAAGCGCAGAGCTCTAGGTCGTTCAAGAGAGTTCGCTGTTCTTCGGGGGAGAGCGTTTGACCGGCCTTGATAGCCAATCGTTTGCAGACGCGAGCCGCAAGGCGCACTTCAACTTCGGTCTGGAGAGGTGTTTCGTCTTCCTCGAAGTCATCGACCAGGGCATATAACGCCTCGACTGGGTTAGCGGCGGCGAAGAGAGTTGGCACGGCTCGTACCTGAAATGTGTTTGGGCCAAATGGCTCAACCTGGAAGCCAAAGGCGTTCAAGAAAGGCAGATGCGCTTCCAAGGTCCTGGCGCTATGGGGCGGCAAGGTCACGACGACCGGGGTTAATAAGGCTTGAGCAGGCAAATCTTTCTGTGCGTACTGCGACATCAATTTTTCAAACAGGACGCGTTCGTGTGCAGCATGCTGGTCGATCAGATACAGACCATCTGGCCCCTCGGCTACCAGATAAGCCGCGCCGACCTGGCCGATTAGTCGCAGAAGCGGAATACGACCGGACTCGGAGGAAACGGTCGTGTTCGCATACGGTCCGGAGGCTGAAGTACCTGTTTTGGAGGCTGGACCGGCTGCGATCTCTGGTTGACCTTGGCCGGCCGTCGTGCCGTGTCCGACGGTCCAAGCAAGGTCGATTTGGCGTGGACTTTCTTTCGGTTCAAGTTTGATTTCAGACTTCCATAATTGCTGTGGCGACGCTTGTGGGATGGGCGTGTAGGCTAGCAGTGTTCGTCGTGCTGCCCGCTGTACGAAACTGAAGACACGATCGGGATTGCGAAAGCGTACCTCAGCTTTGGCTGGGTGAACGTTTACATCCACCTCTTCTGCTGGAAGTTCTAAGAAGAGGGTTGCCAAGGGATAGCGCCCGACCATCAACAGGGTGTGATAGGCCTGTAGGAGGGCGGTCGTGAGCGGGACGTCCTGTACCCAACGCCCGTTGACAAAGAAAGCGATTTCCTTGCGGTTGGAGCGTGTCAGGGCTACCGGCGAAAGAAAGCCTGTTAGGTGATACTGATCTTCCTCGGCGATGACTTCCAGCATTTGTTGCGCTGTCTCGACTCCGTAGAGTGCTGCCAGGATGGCGCGCCGGTCGCCATCGCCGGCAGTTTGCAGAACGATGGTTTTGCCTTCGCTGAGTTTGAAACGAACATGTGGATAAGCGAGTGCATAGCGCGCTAACAAGATGTCAATCGCACGTCGTTCGGTCAGATCTTGTTTGAGAAATTTCAAGCGGGCAGGGACATTGAAGAACAGGTCCTCAACTTGGACACTCGTTCCCACAGGTGCACCGACCACCTCCACCGAGCCGATTTTGCCACCTTCAACGCGGATCCGTCCTCCAATCGGTGAGACGGCGGCGCGCGAGGTCAAGGTCATTCGTGAGACGGAGCCAATCGAGGCTAATGCTTCGCCTCGAAAGCCCAGGGTGGTGATATGGAATAGATCGGAGGCGGTTCTCAACTTGGAGGTCGCATGCCGCTCTACTGCTAAGGGGAGTTCCTCGAGCGGAATTCCGCTGCCGTTATCGGTCACTCGCACCAGGCTTCGCCCCGCTCCGCCGATTTCGATCGAAATAACGCTTGCTCCGGCATCGAGAGCGTTTTCGACCAGTTCTTTCACCACCGAGGCCGGACGCTCAATGACTTCTCCGGCGGCAATCTGGGAGGCAACTTCGGGAGGTAGGATTTGAATCGGCATGGCTTGATTTTACTGCAATTCGGCCGTGCGTTTATAATAAGCACCGATGCGATTTACAACCTTTTTCTTTGATTTGGATGAGACTCTCTATCCTTCTTCGCTTGGGCTGTGGCAGGAGATTCGTGCCCGTATCAATGCGTATATGCATGAACGACTGGGATTTTCGTGGGAACAAATTGAGATATTGCGCGACCAATATTTTCGCGAATATGGCACCACCTTGCGCGGTTTACAAGCGAATCACCAGGTTGATATGGATGATTACCTGGCGTTTGTCCATGATGTGCCTTTAGAGCAGTATTTGCGTCCCAATCCGGCATTGCGGGCAGCGCTTGAGGCCATCCCGGTACGCAAGTTGATTTTTACCAATGCCGATTGTGCCCATGCCAAACGTGTCATCCGAGCTTTGGGCTTGGAGGGAGTGTTTGATGGCTGTATTGATGTGCATGTCATTGCTCCCTATTGCAAGCCTATGCCTGAGGCTTTCGAAAAAGCTTTGGTGGCAGCGGGCTGTCCTGACCCGCGCACTTGCGTTCTGCTTGATGATCAGGCGCGCATTACACGCGCCGCTCGCGCCTTAGGCATGTATACCGTCCTGGTGGGACAAGCTGACCCTGGCTCTGATGCGGATGAAGCGTTGTTGGATATCACCGAGTTG
>JANWWB010000033.1 GCA_025056515.1 Anaerolineales bacterium | reverse complement strand
CTCTCACCGGGCAACGAATCACCATCCCGACTATCCGGGTCAACGGAGACGAAATTCGGTGCGGCGAGAGTTGCTTGCGTGTCAGCGTCTTGCCGGTCGAAAAGTATTCTTTTAAGGAGATTTCCGATGACAGCTGATGATGGAATTGCTCTTGGGATTATCGGCGGCTCTGGGCTATATGACATGCCCGGCCTAGTTGACCGCCAAGAACATCATATCGAAACTCCTTTTGGCGCTCCTTCGGCTCCCATTATCACTGGAGTGCTTGAAGGCCGGCGCGTGGCTTTTTTAGCGCGCCATGGCATTGGCCATCACCTAACGCCGACCGAAGTCAACTACCGCGCAAATATCTATGCCTTGAAAAAGCTTGGTGTTGAGCGTGTCGTTGGGATTAACGCCTGCGGTTCTTTGCGGGAGGACTATGCTCCTGGCGAGATTGTCATCCCCGACCAGCTGTTCGACTTCACCCGCCAACGAAGAAGCACCTTCTTCGGAGAGGGGTTGGTCGCCCATATCGGCGTTGCCGACCCGTTTTGCCCGCACCTTGCCTCTCTGACCGGCGAAGCAGTCCGTCAGGCAGGTGGAACTGTCCACATCGGAGGGACGTTTATCATCATCGAAGGGCCGCGTTTTTCCACCAAGGCCGAGTCGAATACCTACCGAGCCTGGGGAATGTCGATTATCGGCATGACCGCTGCGCCTGAAGCCTTCTTAGCGCGCGAAGCTGAACTCTGCTATGCTGTCATGGCCCATGTCACCGATTATGATGTCTGGCATGTCAGTGAATCGCCGGTGACAGTTGAAATGGTGATTCAAATCCTAAACCGTAATACGCAACTGGCGCAAGAAGCCATCCGTCTTTTGGTCAAGACTCTGCCTGAGGAGCGTCCTTGTCAATGCGGTTCGGCTCTGGCCAATGCACTGATTACCCATCCCTCGGTCATCCCGCCGCACACCCGCCAGGCGCTCGACCTATTGGTAGGAAAATATCTCAAGAACTAATCTGTTGTAGGACAACTCCTTGGAGTTGTCCTACAAGTTTCTGGGTGGACGCTCGCAGGTTAAATCCTACGACCGCTCTTTAATTCTGCCTGGAGACGCTTCAGGCCCTCCATATCACCTGCCGCTGCCAGGCGTGCTTGCTCAATCCAGCCGCTCGGATTCATCATTTGCAAACCGGCGGCTTTGAGAATTTCTTGCACGCGTCCCACGTCTGCATGCGCCAAGTCGGCAAAAGTTCGAATACCGGCTTGTTGTAACACTTGTGCCACTTTCGGCCCAATGCCCTCCAAAATCGTCAGATCATCTTCGACAGGGGCATGAGTCTCTGCAGTCTCATGATGAGCTTCTTGCCCTTCATGTTTATTTTCTTCGACCGGCGTTTTCTTGCGACTGACCGACCAGCCGATGATGACCATCAAGGCAAAAAAGACCAGCGCCACCCAAAGCAACCAGGTGATTTCGCCACTGCCCTGATGCCCTTCCCCGAATTGCGCAATCCTATAGAACATATCGAGCCTCCTTATAGATGGTTTGGTTGAGTTTCAAATATCGGAGGAGCGTGCTTTCCCTCACAAAAACTGTCTCAGAGGGAAGAGATTTGCTCTAAGGCATTTTGTGCTGGAAGAACAGTCCCTCTTCGCTTTCGCTCACCGTCGAAGACAAGCCGACTATCTCAAACCAAGTTGTGCCAGGCTTGAAGGGGAACGGCGCGCCGCTTTCATCAGCCAGCGAAACGACCTCATAGACCCCGTTTCTCTGCCAATAGACCTGATAGACTTGGCCATCTCGAAATAGGTAAGCTGGACCACTACCGATGAGTTGAATATCAATGATCTCCGGATTCCGGCTGTAGTATTCGTTTAGCACAAACATCACCACTACGTTATCGAAGGCCAAAGGCTCGCCGGTCAAACGGTCAAAGGCTTGCTCAAAGCGCATTCCCTTGCCGAGTTCCTTATCGTCAACAGTATCCGAGAAGCGCAGGTATTTCCCCAATTCGGTATCGTATTGCCAACGATTGTAAATCGAGCTTGAGAAACGGACGGTGAATTGGGGCATGGGAGCGCCCACAGGAGGTTCTTGTTGGAAGAACATCCCATCCAGATTCTGCCGTCCGTTCTCGACGCCTTTCTCGTTGATATAACGACTAAGCTCAGCGGTATTTGCCATCAAAAAGCTATAGCCACCTGGGTCGTATCGGAAAAGCGGTGTGCTGGGGCTTTCCACCACCAGTCGGTCTTCGAACTCGGTTCCGTATAGACGATTCAGGACGCGCCGGTCGGCAAGTCCAAAAGTGAAGATAGCCTTGTAGCCGCGCACGAAGTGAGCATCTATCAGACGCCCGGAACGAATAGGCCCAACCATGTCCGCATCCCGACCGTAGAAGATAGCGGCAAAACGAGTCGTGCCGTACTCCGTATAGTATTCAAAGACGAGATCGGCGCGGGAGAGGCCCCATTGTGGCCGGACATAACGCGGCAGATTCGAGACCTTGATCACGATCGGACGACGTTCCAGCAAGGCAGGATTTTCCACTTTCAAGCCGGTCAGAGGGTTGATATCCGGCGGGAAATTGGTTGGGCCAAAGGTAACCGGTAAGGGTTCTGGCGTTAGAGTGGGGGGGGGCGTTGCCGTAAAAGTCGCTGTTGGCTGCGGTGTGCGAGTCGGTTCAAGGGTGGCCGTAGGCGTAGCTTGCGCTGTCTGTCCACAGCCGGCCAACCCTGTCCAGAGCATGATGAGCGAGAAGACCAACACCAATAATGACCAAATCTTTCTCCCAAGCATCTCCGTACCTCCAAATTTTGGGTCAATCATAACGCAATTTTGCCAATCGGGAAAGCGCAAGGGAAGGCTTTCACAGACATTTACACATCAAGCGTATGGCTCTTCTTGTCAGGGCTAAGATTGGTTTCCCGTTTTCAAAGGTCTTGTACAATGTCCTTTGAGGGGAATCATTCGCTCATATCCCAAGCTGTAAAACGATTACCAGGGTATAATCATGCCCGTGACCAAACGACCTGAAGACCTAAGCGAACAAGAATTGCGCCGCCTGTTGCTTGAGAAACGGCGTCAGGCTCGCCAACAGCGATTAGACCATTTCCGCCGCACAGGGCGCGCTATCTCGCTTGTTCCCGACCTGCCGCCCGATGCTGCTCAAGAGTGGCGTCTGCTCGACCCTCTGCCTGAAGCTGAAATGACCGGTTCGCCTGTGCCTACGGTGCGTCAGCGCTGGTTTGATCGCATCTTGCTGATGATTGAGATTGTGGCTGTTATCGGCCTGCTCGGTGTGTTAGCCAATGCTTTTGGTCTCCTCCAGGCGCTCAATCAAGAAGTGGCCGAGGCGCTGCGTCAACCCACCGTCACGCCCACTCCCTTGATTACCGCTGTAGTTCTTCCCGGAGGGCATACTCCTCCAACCTCGGAGGGAGGCGCGCAATTCAACGAAGCCGAGATTCCAGCTCATCTCCGCCCGCTGGTGCAATCTCTGGCCAACCTGCCCATGCCTACGCCATCTCCCCAACGGGCTATCCGCATCCAGATTCCGGCTATTGGCGTAGATGCTCCGATCGTCCAGGGCGACTCTTGGGAGCAGCT
>JANWWB010000185.1 GCA_025056515.1 Anaerolineales bacterium | reverse complement strand
GGGACGCTTGTCTGCTATGAGACGGAGACCTGGAAAGGTGGCACAGGTGGTTATGCTTATTCGGTTTGTGACCTGCCAGCGGAGGAATGGTTGCCAGGTGTCTATCGGGCGGTGATTTTTGTAGGCGCTGAATGGAAGGTCATCAACGAATTCCGCGTCGTTGGCGATCCACCAACACCGACCTTTACCCTCACGCCTAGCCCGACGCGAACATTTACGCCGACACGCACCTTTACTTCTTCGTTCACTCCCACACGCACGCCGACTTCTACGGTGACGGCTTCGGCAACGAGGACGCCAACGGCCACTAAGTAGCATAGGGGGCAAAGGGCGAGGCAGCAGATGAATTCTGGGTGATGGCGTTGGTTATCTGCAGTGTATGCAACTGAAGTGGGTTGGAAACTTAAGCAAACAGCGATAAAAGAAGGGATCGTTTTGGGTGGGGTTAGATAACTTTTTGCGAGGTTTGGTTGTGCAGAGCGATGGCGATCTGTGCGGCCAGGCGTGCATTGTTGCGCAGAAGCGCCAGGTTGGCTCGCAGGGATTCGCCTCCGGTGAGTTCGGCCAAGCGTGCAAGCAGGAAGGGGGTCAATGGTTGCCCGTGGATATCGCGTTCTTTTGCTTCACGGCGTGCTTGCTCAATATAACGATTGATTTTATCGGCGGGGATTTCTTCCTCTGGCGAGAGAGGCTGGCAGACCAAGACCGCCGATTTCAATCCTAGCTCCCAATGCGTGTGTGCAAAGCGTGCGACTTCTTCGGGTGTATCTAAACGAGCGTTGATAGGCAATCCACTGTAGCGCGAATAAAAGGCCGGAAACTCATCTGTCTGATAGCCGATCACCGGAACGCTCATGGTTTCCAGATATTCTAACGTGGCGGGCAGGTCCAAGATGGCTTTCGCCCCGGCGCAGACCACAATCATAGGGGTATCAGCAAGCGCTTGGAGGTCGGCGGAAATATCCAAAGTTTCTACTTCGTGCACTCCGCCGATTCCACCTGTAGCAAAAACTCGGATGCCGGCGCGATGGGCGGCAAACATCGTACCAGCAACTGTTGTTCCGCCGGATTCTCGTTTGAGGATGGCTGTGGCAAAGTCACGACGACTGATTTTGCGTACATTCGGTTCGTTGGCTAGGCGTTCCAGTTCTGCTTCGTTCAAGCCAATGCGTATTTGGCCATCTAGGACGGCAATAGTGGCTGGTTGTGCTCCGTGCTCGTGCACGATGTCTTCCAGCTGCCGCGCAAGGTCTAGGTTATGCGGACGGGGAAGGCCGTGTGTGATGACAGTTGATTCAAGAGCAACGCGAGGGAGGGGCATAGGCGCTTTTTCCTGTATGGCAAGACGTCGAGAGTAACTTGTGGACGAAAGTTCAATCAACTTATCACATGATTGCGTGCTAGGCAGATCAAGTAAGCAGAAAGTGTACCACAGATAGAGGCAGAGATCGAAGTCAGCTTGGACACGGCTCGAAAATCATCTGTAAAATCCAAAAGGGGGTGCCATCTGGTGCTAAAGTCAGGAGTTGACCAATTCGAGGACCGGCTTTTAGACCACGGGTTTGGCGATTGCAATGACAATCCCTTTGATGGTTACTCTTGTAAGAGGAATAGGCGGAATACTCAAGTCGCTTTCTGAATATAGCGAAGACCCTTTCAATCGCTTGATGATTCCTGCGCGTTCGGCTGGGGTCGGCGGATGGTTTATTTGGGCGAAGACGATATCTCCGTTACTCGGAAGCCGGTTATGGTCTATAAGGACATAATCACCCTCGTGAATAGGGGTTGGCGAGGCTTGATTCATACTTTGTCCAGCGATCTTGAGCCAGAAGAGTTGATGGCCTGGGGGTATGGTGATTGCATGAACGTCTTCTTGCACCGCCAGTAATTCGTAGGGTTTGCCATCGATAAGGACCTGATTAATCTCTACGGCGGTTATCGGTTTGTCTTCCAGGACGAATTTCCCTACCAAGCTAGCATGACCGAAATCGTAGACATGCTGAATCAAGCGTAAAGAAGGCCATTTTGCATGAGAGTGACTTGAACTTTTGGGTGGAAGTCCGCTCTCAATTCTCTTGAGAGCCTTATTGCATTCCTGGATTTGCACATCGCATCGCCTTTTAGCCTGTAAGTCGTTTTCCTGTTCATACAGATCGGAGAAGCTTTTGAAGATATTGATGGCCTGTTTTAATTCTGCGATCGCTTTTGACAATTCCCCTCTTTTTTCATAAATGATGCTGATCACACGATGGGCTAGGGCCTCATTAAATTGGTTGCCTTGGTATCGAAAACCCTCCAGCGCTTGTTGGGCATTCCGCAAAGCAGTGTCCAAAGCTAAATGCAGATCGCTAGCGTAATGAATTGCTGATTGGCAGAGGAGATGCAGAGCCCGGTATTCTTGGCAAAAGGTTGTAGATGAATTGAAGCCTTTAGCCCGCATGATTTGATCGGCGTCTCTGTGGTTGCTTGCGTTGAGAAAGACCTCTAGGAGTGTTCGCGATTCCAGTTCTCTTACTTCTATTGAGCCGATGATCTCTTGTAATTTTTCCCACATTGTTTTTCTTCACCACATTCAGAACCGATTCTTGAGAAGGTTTCGCAATTGTTCCAATAAGTTCAGAGAATTTCTTGCAATGATGGGGCGGATGAGGGGATCATTCAAGGTGTTATCCAGAATCCCAGTGAGGGACATCAGGAGAGGTTCGGTGAGATTATCAGGGGGTACGTCTTTGAGCTTTTCCGTAATGGCGTTGAGGATATCCTCTTCGGTGCGAGCGCGCGCCTCTTCGCGCAAACGGATGCTATCTGCTTCTGCTTGGCTCAAACGCACAGCGGCTCGGCGGGCGCGCTCTGCCTCCCAGTATTTTACACGATACTGGTTGACTTCTGGCGGGAAGTCAATTGCAAGATGAATCGCCAACACTTTTGCACCGGTGTTCCGTTCGAATAGGGAGCGATTGATTGCTTCTAGATGTCGTTGGGCTAGAGCGTGTACTTGAAGATTGCCATCAACGCCGTGTGTTTCTTCGTGCTCGAAAAGAGAAATTTCGTCAATGGTGTGACCACTGATGTGACGGTTGATGTAACCGGTCACTTGTCCCCAAACACCGTCCAGCCAATCAGACTCATACAGTCGGTTTCGTTCTTTATCGAGCTTGACAGCTGTATATTCCACAGCTTGTTTGACGGCTTGTGGATCAAAAGGATAAACGAGATTCTTGGAGGCTTGGATGGCTTCCTTACCGGCGTAAATCTGGCATTCCATGCGTATTTTGACATGGACTTGAATGCCGTCCTTCGTCCAAGGATGCGTCTCCCCTTCTTTGGTCTGAGGGCGAAGGTCCACAACTGCTTTGACGGTTTCGTATCGGTCCAAGAAGGGCATTGGAGGGCTGCCAGGGCCGACCACGCGCGAAAAGCGGTTTCCACGTTCCAGGTACAGAGCAACGCCGTCGTAAATGACCAAGGTGGCGGGGCCTCCCAACCAGCGCACCCAATGGTCTTCTGGCAAATCTTTGGGGTCCTTGATGGTCACAAATGGGTATTTCCAGAGCGTGTCCAAGGGTGGCGGCAGTGGGGGGACGCCAACCAGCCGGCGATGAATTAGGGGGAATAGGTGGGTTGTAGGTGGTAGATTGTAGATCGCGCGCGCAAAGTCTAATCCAATTCGGTACACCAGCACGATTATGCCAATGCCTATTACAAGAGGCATCAGAAGACTGCCGATAACTCGTAAAGTGAACCACATGGCCCCTAGATTGTTATGTACTTGGGCTTCCCAGCTTGGAATTTTTAGCAGAATGAAAGCCAGAGTGCTGACAAGCATCACAAAAAGCAAGAGAATAATCGGAAGTATCAAGGCACCCCCTCGTCTTAAGTCTTCTAAATGGGCCTGGTCTCTAGTGTAAAGATGTTGCCAAGTTTGCCCTGGCTGAAGAGTCATGGCTAGCTCCCAAACAATAAGAGGTTCTTAATCGTTTCTAACCGTTGGCGGGCCTCGGGTGTACTGGCTTCGGGGCTTTTGTGGAGATATTCCTCGATAGCATGGATGAAGTAGATGGCGATCACATG
>JANWWB010000184.1 GCA_025056515.1 Anaerolineales bacterium | reverse complement strand
TTTCTTGCACATCTTCTTGAATTACGACTGATAAGGGCAGTTCTCGTCCTGATTCTTTCCTCACCCAAAATTTTAGTTTTCAAGAAAGGAGTATCGACGTATGGAAACCACAACTTCAAAGAGTCGAGGGGGCCTCAACCCTTTACGAGGATTGAGCCTGCGGCGCGGTCTAGCCTGGGGTATCATTATCATCATGGCGTTGGTAGCTTTTGAGATCTTCAACTTTAGCACCACGCAATTTGCGCTGTTGGATGTCCTAGGAGATCTGAAGTTTGCCGGAATCCGCTGGGCAACTATTCTGGCGATTGCTTTCTGTGGTATTGATTTTGCCGGCATCGCTCGCCTCTTCACCCCCGAGCAGGGACGCGATGAACCTGCGGAAGTCTGGTATCTCTTCGGAGCTTGGTTGTTGGCTGCCGCATTCAATGCCATGCTGACTTGGTGGGGTGTATCGGTAGCAATTGCCAATCATAATAGCCAAGCAGAAGGCGTGGTGGTGACGAGCGCCACGCTCAAAAAGACGGTTCCGGTCCTGGTGGCAATTATGGTCTGGCTGATTCGTGTTCTGATTATCGGAACGTTTTCGGTCGCCGGCGAGCGCCTTTTCTCCCAGGCGGAGACTCGCTCAACAGCCCAGGCACGTTCTGTAGCGCGTTCGGTCTTGCAACCGGCCAGCTCTCTTGCTCACCCCCGGACAACGCCTACTGCTACATCGTTTCGGCCGGTGACTACTGCCCGACCCGCCCGTCCTGAACCGACATATCATAGCGTACCGTTAAGCGCTCAATCTGCGCGCGAAGCTGAGTACGTCGACCCGGCATACTAACCGAAGGAGACAATGAAAAGATCCCGAATCGCCATCCACTCTGAACAAGCCGTCTCCGAAGGAGGCGGCTTTCTGTCTGGATTCTGGCTTCCTCCTATCAGTGTGCTCGTGGTAGGAGTTGTGATGTTTGGCTTGCTTGGGGCATTTTCGGTTGTCGAATCAGAAGAATCTTCAGCAAGCCGGTCTCTTATGGGCGGGGACTCTCATACAAGTCGCCTTTCCGATATTTTCACTTCGGAAGTGGAATATTGGCGCGAAGATATCGTCGATTGGGCAGAGGAAGTGGGTCTCGACCCTAATCTGGTTGCCACCGTCATGCAGATTGAATCGTGTGGCAATCCGCACGCCCGTTCTCCTGCCGGCGCAATGGGGTTGTTTCAGGTGATGCCGTATCACTTTGGTCGGGGTGAAGATCCTTATGACCCTGCAACCAACGCCCGGCGAGGGTTAGCCTATCTTGCCCGCGCGCAAGAGAAATCTGCTGGAGATACTTTTCTGACCTTTGCCGGTTACAACGGTGGCTTGGGCGTGATTGGGCGTTCCCAGACGCTATGGGCTCAAGAGACACGTCGCTATGCCAGATGGGGGAGCGGGATCTATGCCGATGCTGTGGCCGGGTTGAGAGAGAGTCCTCATCTGCAGCAGTGGTTGAATGCCGGCGGCGCAAGCCTTTGCCGTCAAGCGGCAGAGCAACTGCGTCGACTCCCTTGATGGGGGACCGGCTTCAAAACACGCTGATGATCTCTAAGACCACCAAAGCAGAAAGGCTGCCGATCAGAGCGCCGATGAAGATGTCTGAAAGATAATGCACACCCATTGCGACGCGCGCAAGGGCGACCAGAGGCGCCCAAAGGCAGAAGAGGAGGGCCAGCCAAGGAGGTCCCGAGCCAAGCGTCAGGACAGCGATCAACGCAGCGCGTGCTGCATGTCCTGAGGGAAAGGAGTGAGGGTCGGTCATGCGGTAAAATTTTCCCCAATTTCCCTCGGGACGACGACGGCGGATGGTGAATTTGATGGTCAACACAAGAACTGCTAAGGCGAGAATGCTGATCAAGACCGTAAGCGCCCAGGTGCGCCAGAACGGTTCGCCCTTCCAGATAAGAAGCGCCAATCCCGACCACCAAAACCACGAGTCCCCCGAATGGGCGAGCACGATGCTCAAATTTCTCAAGATACCTGGACGCTCGGCCACCCGCAGACGCGCAGATAGCCGAGCATCCAATTCAAGCAAGCGAGCCAAACTCATGTGTTCTTTGTCAATCGCTTCTCAAAATCTGCCCGGATGATTTCCAGGTGATGTGGTTTATCTACATCCATCCCGATCTCGGCATAGGGACAGACAATCGCCCGACCTGTGATGTTAAGACGTTTTTTGATTTTTTCGACCGCCTTCTCAAGTGTGAGCCGCCGGAAGAGCAGGAGGAGCAAGGTGTCCAATCCAATCAAGGCTGCCTGTTTGAGAGGACTCTTCCTGGCGTCAGAAATTTTTTCCCACAGGCTGTCTTCGCTGTTGTCCACCACCAGCCGAGCGCGAACGACATTCATATCACCGCCACAGACTTCCATATCTCTAAGCTTTGTCCAGGTGCGACGCGCATCGGGGAAGCGTTGCTCCATCACTTCACGAGGGATGATGTTATAGTATACGTCCTCATCAGTTTGCAGAGCCGTTTCGATGACCCAATCTACCATCTCGCCGGTGATGGCAGGAATATCTGCCGAGACAAAGAGCACATGTTGATCCCTTTTGGTGCCAAGTTCGATTGCCTTTTGAACTCCGGCGCGAAAATTATTCAACATCTTGCCCTGGTTGGGGATATAGTACAGGGGTTTTTTGCAGCTCAGTCCGCTTTTTTCGGTCAGGCCGACTACAATCACATGGTCAACATGCTTGGACTCCCCCAAGGCGTCCAGCACCCACTGAATCATCGGCTTGCCGGCAATTTCAAGCAGAGCCTTATTATGACCCTTAGTTTCGATGTAAAGAGGTTCCTGCGGCAAAGGAATGCCACCTGCAGTAACGATTGCGTTCATCGATCTATCTCCTCGTGTTAGTTTAGCTCTTGTAGGGTTGGCTCAAAGCCCAGTTTCTCGATTAAGTCTTCGTATTCGGCATGTGTCAGAACGCGTCCCTTGCCAGAAACAGCTACCAGGGCTGCTTCCATCATGTTTGTCCCGAACGACCGGCCTTCCAGCACCGGCGTTGTCGTCACCAGATACTTGACACCACATTTGCGGAACAGTTCAACATCGGCTTCGGTCGTGGTGTTGGTCACAACCACTTTTCCTTGCATATCATCAGGCATATAACGTTTGATGTAATGACAATCGCCGGCGATGACGGTCGCCCACTTGAACCACTTCGGGTATTTTGGTTTGCGCTCTTCTTGCTTCTCGCCTACGGGGTAGACCCATTCAAAGGGTAAGCGTCCGGCAATCGGCATCACCAGCGCCGCCAAACGTTTGATTTGGGTATCGGTATGTAAAGGGATGTTCAAGCCCAGCGAGAACATAAAGTCGCCGAAGGTGCACTCATAGCCGGCATCCAGGAAAGACCGTGTCAATCCCCAGCGATCGGCACCGGTCATGATAAATGCCTTGCGACCGTGACTATCGATGTAGTCCTTGATGTGACGGTCAAGAAAAGGAGCAGCCTTCTTTTCAAGGGTGATTTTCAAACCGGTTCCATCTACAATCGGGGTTTTCTGGACGAAGCGCACCATCTTCTGAACCGAATAGAGAGGATACCATTTATCCTC